>DATGXM010000445.1:0-3600 GCA_035298985.1 Azonexus sp.
CCGGGCGCGCGGCAAGCCGGTGGTGGCGCTGGCCGCCATCGTCCAGCATTCGCCACTCATCCTCCTGGTCAATCGCCGCAAGGTGAGCAGTATTGATGCGCTGGAAGGCAGCCGCATCATGCTGGCGCCCCACGAAACCGAACTGTACGCCTATCTGCGGCGCGAAGAGGTCCGGCAATACAGCACCGTGCCGCCCAGCTTCGATACCCGCGATCTGGTCGAAGGGCGGGTCGATGCCATGTCCGGTTACGTCACCGACGAGCCCTATCTGCTGCGCAAAGCCGGTTTTCCCTATTTGCTATTCAGTCCTGCGGCCGTCGGCATCAACTTCTACGGCGACACGCTGTTTACCTCCGAGGCCAAGGTCAAATCGTCCCGTGAGCGGGTCGATGCCTTCCGGGCGGCGGCGATCAAGGGCTGGCAATATGCACTGGCGCATCCCGAAGAGATCGCCGACCTGATCCTGAAAAACTATTCCCGCCGCCACGAACGCGCCCACCTGCTCTACGAAGCCAACGAATTGAAGCGCCTGATGCAGCCCGATCTGGTGGAGATCGGGCTGCAGTCGGACAATCGCTGGCAGCAGATTGCGGAAACCTATGCCGAACTCGGCATGCTGGCGCCGAAGCCGAAAATCGACGGTCTGGTTTTTGCGACCGAGGAGCGCAAATTACCGAAATGGATCGGTTACGCGTTGGCCGGCGGCATTTTCCTGATCGTGGCCGTCGGCGCCGCGGCCTTCTATTTCGCCCGCTTGAACCTGCGCCTGAACCGCGAAGTGGTGTCGCGGCGGGTTTTCGAGCGGGCCCTGCGGACCAGCGAGGAGCGTTACCGGCAACTCGCCGAGTTCAGCAAGGATGTGATCTGGACGCTCGATCTGACCAGCATGCGTTTCACCTACGTCAGCCCTGCGGTGGAAAAAGTACGCGGTCTGACGGTCGAGGAGGCGAGCCGGCAGACGATGGCCGATGCGCTGACGCCGGCATCCTACGACAAGGTCCGCGCGATCATGGCCGATCATCTGGCCCGGCTGGCCAAAGGCGACCTGAGCGCCCTGTCTGCCACGGCTGAAATCGAACAGCCGCACAAGGACGGCCACACCATCCATGCCGAAGTGGTCGGCAGCTTCCTGCTCGATACGGAAGGCAAGCCCTACGCCCTGCTCGGCATTTCGCGCGACATTTCCGAACGGCACAAGGCGGCGCGCAAGCTGCAGGAGGCCAACGACACGCTGCGCCAGCAGCTCGAGGAAATCGAACAACTGCAGGTGGCGCTCAAGGAGCAGGCCATCCGCGACAGCCTGACCGGCTGCTTCAACCGCCGCTATCTCGACGAAACGCTGGAACGCGAGTTGTCGCGGTCGCGCCGCGAGGGCTACCCCTTGTCGCTGGTCATCCTCGATCTCGACCATTTCAAGCAGATCAACGACACCTATGGCCATCTGGCCGGCGACCGGGCCCTGGTGGTGCTGGCCGAAACGCTGCGTGCCGACATCCGGCACGAGGACGTGCTGTGCCGCTACGGCGGCGAGGAATTCGTCATCCTGATGCCGCGCATGCCGCTGGCCAAGGCGGTCGAGCGGGCCGAGAGCTGGCGCCGCACCATCGAGGCCATCCGCGTGTCGTTCGGCAATTTCGAATTGTCCTTCACAGCCTCGGCCGGCGTGGCCGCCTATCCCGATCACGGCAAGATGCCCGACGAGCTGACCCACGCCGCCGATACGGCGCTGTATGTCGCCAAGAATACGGGGCGCAACCGGGTGGTCGAGTACTCACCCGAACAGGAGTGAGGCAGCCCGCCCGCCGTGAGCGGGCATGACCACGCTATGGTCGGCGACTAGTCGCCGCCACCCCCACAGCCTCCGCCGCCGCCGGAATCGCCGGAGCCTGAGCCCGAATCCCCTGAGCAGCCATCGCTGCCACTTCCGCCACCGCCACAGCCGCTGCTGCAGCCGAGATGGCTGGCGCAATAGCCCGCGGCGTCGCCGCCCTGGCGCGCGGCCATGCAGTCGAGATGGTAGATGAAGCCGCCGGCGATGCCGAGGCTGGCGTCGAGGGCGAACAGGCGGGGCAGGCGGTCCGGCGTCCGGCTGTCTATCCGTTCGTGTGCGCAGGCCAGTCGCCACGCACGGCGCAGGCCTTTGCTGGCCTGTGTCGGCGAGCGCATCGCCTCGGCCGGCGTGTGATGCAGGAAGCAGCCGAAGGCGCCGCTGCAGAAGCTGTCGTATTGGCGGGTGAACAGGATGAATTCGTGCCAGGCATCATCGACCGCCTGCGACGGCATGGCCACCATGCGTCGCCCGGCCTGGCGGCAGAACAGGAAATACTCGCGCAGCCCGTCGAGGACGGTGGCCCGCTGTACCGCATCGAGTTCCGGCCGGCGAGCGGCGAGTCGCCGGTCAAGCAGCTGGTGCAAGGGGAAATTGGCGAGGTAGCGCGCCTGGGCGACCTTCCGCCAACGTCGCCAGCCCAGGTAGGCGATGGCCAGCAACAGGGCAGCGAGCAAGACCTTCATGCCTGAACCGTGCGCAGGAGGGCGGTGGCGCACCCGTTGCCGGACGTTGTGCCGGTGGTCAAACGGACAGCCGGAATGCCCCCGATATCCGTGGCTACAGCCCCGTTTAGCCTGGTTTTAGCCAATTCCGTGGCCCCACACAAGCTCGTGTTTTGCAAACGCATGGGCTTGAAAAATCCTGTAAAAACGTTAAGTTATCGCCTGTTCCCAGAAAAAGCTTCAGCTGCATGCGCATCCCCGTCCTGCTTTCCCTGTGCCTGATCGTCACCCTGCTCGCCGCCTGCGGCAGTCCGGCGACGCGCCCGGAAAGCGCAGTTCAGGCGACGGCTTCGTCGGCCAACGACCGGGGCAACGAGATCGTACTCTATGCCATGGGCTTGCTGGATACCGGCTATCGCTTTGGCGGCAAGAACCCGGAAGCCGGCCTCGATTGCAGCGGCATGGTCAGCTACATCTATGGGCAGGCCGCCGGCCTCAAGGTGCTCGGCAGCGCCGCCGACATCGCCCGCCGCAGCAAACCCATCGAGCGCAGCGCCTTGCGGCCGGGCGACCTGGTCTTCTTCAACACCCTGAACCGTTCGCTGTCGCACGTCGGCATCTATATCGGCGAAACCCGCTTCATCCATGCCCCGTCGAGCAACGGCAAGGTTCGCATCGACCGGCTGACCGACAGCTATTACGCCCAGCGCTACGAAACGGCGCGCACTTTCTTCGATTAAGGCTGCGTCGATTGGACTGCGCGCGCCGTAGAAGGTAGAATCCGCAGTCTTCCGCCCGTAGCTCAGCTGGATAGAGTACTGCCCTCCGAAGGCAGGGGTCGTGCGTTCGAATCGCGCCGGGCGGGCCAGAATTCCGTAGATAAACAAATAGAAGGGCCATCCGGTGGGATGGCCCTTTTGCTTTGTACGGAATCGGTATGGAAATCAGTCAGGCCGCTCCGTGGGGCTGACCTGCCCGGGGATTTTCGGACCAGCTGAAACTTGAGAGGATGGCTTCCTTGCAGAAAGGGAGTCATGAGAAAGAGCCGATTTACCGAAGCGCAGATGGTTACGATCCTGCGCGAAGCGGACAAAGTGCCGGTCGCCG
>DATGXM010000446.1:0-3458 GCA_035298985.1 Azonexus sp.
GCGCGCTTCAGGTGGGGCGCGAAATGGCTGAGGTCGCGCATGGCGAAATTGTTGCCGGCGAGCGGCGGCAGGATGAAACGGGTGACCAGCGCGGCCGCCAGCACGCCGCTCAGCGAGTAGAGGCCGAGCTGGGCGAGGCCGGGAAAGCCCGAGAAGAGCAGCGCCGCGAAGCCGCAGGCCGAGGTCAGCACGCCGAGGCGGATGGTCGGCCAGAAGCGGTCGCGCCAATGGTCGACGCCAAGCCGGTTGGCCTGCACGAAATAGTAGATCGAGTAATCGACCGCTTCGCCGATCAGCGCCGAACCGAAGCCGACGGTGATGCCGAATACCGTGCCGTAGGCCAGGCTGACGGCGACGACGCCGGCCAGCGCGCCGCTGACCACCGGTAGCAGGCCGAGGGTCATCAGGCGCAGCGAGCGGTAGACGAAGAACAGGACGGCGACGATGGCCAGCGTGCTGATGGTGGATAGCCGGCTGACCTCGCTCTTAATGGTTTCCCGCGCCTTGACCGCGAACAGGCCGGGGCCGGACAACTGAAGGTTCAGCGTGGCGCCCGGTGTGGCCGCGGCGAATTCGCTGCGGATCAGGTCGATGGCCGCTTCCTGGCCGTCGGTGTCGGAGCCGAGCGCCGCGGTTTGGATCAGCAGCATGGCCCGCTCGCCGTCGCGCGAGGCCCACACGCCGTCGCGGGCATTGGGCTGGGCGCCGGCGTTGAGTCCGGAAATCAGCTCGACCAGTTCGCCGGTCGGGTCGCGCGGCAGCAGCGGCTTCAGCATCATGCCGGCCGGCGAGGCAAGCAGGTCGATGCTGCTGGCGACCGCGTCGCGCAGGCCGTCGACGGTGAAACGCTCCGGCTTGACGGCCGGACTGAGCAGGTAGCGGTGGCCGAACAGGAAATCGCGGTCGGCATTCATGCTGCCGGCCTCGCCGTTCTGCACCGAGGCGAACTCGGGGCGTTTTTCCAGGCGGCTGCGCAGATCGTGCGAGGCGGCGGCGCGCTGGGCCGAATCGCCGCCGGCGATGGCGACCATCAGCAGACGCGAGACGACGCCCTCCTTCAACTGGTCGACCAGCACCTGCTGCTCGGCGCTCGGCTTGGCCGGCAGGAAGAAGGACATATCGGCGGCAAAATGGCTGTTCCAGACGACGAGCGCCCCGGCCAGCATGGCCAGCAGCCAGATTGCGAGAGCGCGACCGGCCTGGCGGGTCATTTGCCGTCGATCGGATCGATGTTGAGCACCGAGCGGTCGCCGTCGGCCTGCAGGTACTCGATGATGCGCACCTGGTTCTTGCTGCCGGTGACCGTGATGCGCTGGACCATGCTGGCGATATTCTGGTCGCTGGGTAGCAGGGTGAGCACCCATTTATCGGGATTGCCCGACAGGTACAGCGCGTAGTTCTTCTCTAGCGCCGCCCGGTTGCCGGACAGCGTGCCGCGGATGCTGTCCACGAAAGCCAGCGCCTCCGGCTGGTTGGCGAGGTTGATCGACAGCTTCTGCTTGTCGCGTTCGATGGATAGCATGTCCTTGTCGAGCAGCAGGGTCTCGACCTTGGGCGTCAGCGTCCGCTTTTCCAGGCGATCCGGCGCGGTGTAGGTCATTTCGCCGGTGGACACCACCGGCTTGTCGAGGATGGCGAGGTACTTCTTCTCGACGAACTTGGCCCGGCCGCCCTTGAATTTGGCCAGGTCGCCCATCAACTCCGCGATGTCGAAGGCGGCGCTGGCCGGCAGGGCGACGGCGAGCAGCGTGCAGGCCATCACAACGCGCCACGTCATTCCCGCGAAAGCGGGAATCCAAGAGCCGGAACGCATTTCTGGGTTCCCGCCTACGCGGGAACGACGGTCAAGGAAGCTCATTTTTTCTGCCAGAAGTCGAAGAAGTTGAACCAGTTGTACGGAGCGAGATGGCAATAATGCGTCAGGCGATCGGCATAGTGTTGCATGGCGCGGCGGATTGCCGCATCGCGTTCTTCGCGCGGGGTATGCGAAAAATCGGCCAGCGGTTCGAAATGCAGGCGGTAGCGATTGCCGCCGAGGTAGAGGCCGGTCATGAAGAACACCGGCCGGCGCAGCATGGCCGCCATGCGCCAGGGGCCGGTCGGAAACGGCGCCATTTCACCGAGGAAGCGGCAGTCGATGGTGGCGTCGTCCTTCAGGCTGCGGTCGGCCAGCATGCCCACGGCGTAGCCGGCGTCGAGCTTGTCGCGGGCGTGCAGCATCGAATCCATGCGGCCGAGCGGGATGATGTCGCGGCTGGCCGCCGGGTTGATCGCTTCCAGCGTGGTGTTGATCTTGCGGGCGTTTTCCTCGTACATCAGCATGGCCACCGGCAGCCCTTCCCTGCCCCGACCGACGGCGCGCAGCACTTCGAAGCTGCCGAGGTGGGCGCCGATGAGCAGAGCGCCGGGATGGGTGCGCGCCGCTTCGTTGACCGCTTCGGCGCCGACCACTTCGATGTCGAACAGATCGAAACGGTCGTTGAGCAGGTAGATGCGGTCGTGGATGGTGCTCGCGAAGCTGAATACGTGGCGATAGCCGTCCGACCATTCGGCCCAGCGATTCAGCGCCCGGTGCAGGTAATTGCGGCTGAAGCGGCGGGCCTTGGGCGAAAACAGCACGAAGTACGCGGCGATGCCGTAGAGGACGAGGCGGCCGACGCGGCGCCCGAAGGTCAGCGAAATCCACACCATCAGCTTCAGGATGGCCAAGTTGCTGCGTTCCTGCTGGCGCAGCCAGTCGGCGGCGGGCGGCTTTTCCTGGCTCATGGCGCGGGCGGCGTCAGGCTGCCGGCGGCGACTTCGCGCTCGCTGGCGCGGACCGTGAAAGCGATGGCGCCGCTCGGTTTTTGCGTCAGCAGGAAAGTGAGCGCTTCCTCAGGGGCGACCGGGCTGAAGAATTTAGCATTGCCGACCTGCCAGGCCAGGCCACGACGGCCGAGCATTTCCTCGGCACACAGGATGGCGCGGTCGAGCAGCACGACGCCGGGCACGATGGGGTGGCCGGGGAAATGGCCGGGAAAGGCCGGGTGATCGGCCGGCACGACCCAGTGGAATTCAGCCTCCGCCATGCCCTGCCCTTTCGGCATACAGCGCCTGCAGGCTTCTGCGCGGCAGCTTGTCGAGCAGCACCAGCGGCCGCGGCAGGAAAATGGCCTCGATCCGTTCGCGCAGCGCCACGGTGATCTGGCGGGCAGTCAGGCCGGGCGCGACGACGAAGGCGGTCAGCCGGGTGATGCCGTCCGGGTCTTCCTCGTCGGGCAAGAAGAAGGCGCCATCGACGACGCCGGGGACGGCGCCGAGCTGGTGATTCAGGTAGGCCAGCGAAGTGCGCTTGCCGGCGATATTGATCAGGTCGGCATGGCGGCCGTGGAGCAGGAAGCGGTGGTCGGGCAGCAGTTCGATGATGTCGGACAGTGCGACGCGGCCTTCGACATGACCGTCAACGCCGCTTCGGTGAC
>DATGXM010000447.1:0-2856 GCA_035298985.1 Azonexus sp.
GCGCCTCGCGCACCTGGTCCTCGCCCATCCAGCAGCAGATCAGCGAGCGGTTCAGCTTGTCGGCGACCTCGATGATCGCCTGGGCCACGGCCATCGGATCGGTCATCGCCTGCGGCGACAGCATGACCAGCGTGCTATCGACATTGGGATCATGGGTTACGGCCAGGATGGCCTCGCGGTAGCGTTCCGGAGTCGCGTCGCCGCCGACGTCGATCGGGTTGCTGTGCGACCAGTTGGTCGGCAGGGCCTTGTTGAGCACCGCCATCGTCTCGTTGGACAGCACGGCCAGCGGGATGCCCATGTCGCCCGCACGGTCGGCCGCCATGGCGCCCGGGCCGCCGCCATTGGTGATGATGGCCAGACGGTTGCCGAGCGGGCGGAACTTGGAGGCGAGCGCCTTGGCGGCATAGAACAGCTGGCCGACGTTCTGCACGCGGACGACGCCGGCCCGGCGTACGGCGGCATCGAACACCGTATCGGACACGGCGGCCATGCCGGAATGGGTGGCGGTGGCCATGGCGCCGGCCTCGTGGCGACCGGCCTTGAGCAGGATGATCGGCTTGATGCGGGCGGCCGAGCGCAGGGCGCTCATGAAGCGGCGGGCATTGCGGATGCCTTCGACGTACATCAGGATGTAGTGCGTCCGGCTGTCGTAGATCAGGTAGTCGAGGATTTCGCCGAAATCGACGTCGGCCGTCATGCCGATGGAAATGACCGACGAGAAGCCGACATCGTTGGCCTTGGCCCAGTCAAGCACGGCCGAGCACATGGCGCCGGATTGCGAGACCAGGGCGAGATTGCCGGCGGCGGCCGTGGCCTTGGTGAAGGTGGCGTTGAGGCCGAGTTCCGGGCGGATGATGCCCAGGCAGTTGGGGCCGAGCACGCGGACGTTATAGGAGCGGGCGATTTCGAGCACCTTGCGCTCCAGCGCGGCGCCGACGTGGCCGGCCTCGGAAAAGCCGGAGGCGATGACGATGACGTTGCGCACGCCGCTGCGGCCGCATTGTTCGATCAGTTGCGGCACGGTCTGCGGACGGGTGGCGATGACGGCCATTTCGACGCGGGCACCGATTTCCTCGATCGATTTGTAGGCCGGCTGGCCCTGGATGGTTTCGTGCTTGGGGTTGATGGCGTACAGGCGGCCCTTGTAGCCCGAGCTGAGGATGTTCTTGAAAATGATGTTGCCGACCGAATTTTCGCGGTCGGAGGCGCCGATCACGGCGACGGATTTCGGTTCGAAGAGCGCGGTGAGATAGTGCTGTTCCAACATGGCAAAGCCCCTTGTCAGGCTGTTATTGTGCAATGCAGAATTCTGGCACAAGGCCCTTCCATTGTCATGGCGGATGTGGGGTTATTCGCTATGTGGCAAGTGCGGATTCGATCAGTGCCGATTGGGACAGCAGGCGATGAACCGGGCATTTGTTGGCGATTTCCAGCAGCCGATTGCGCTGCTCGTCGCTGAGTTCGCCTTCCAGGGTGATCAGGCGGTGGAAACGGTCGCGTCGCGCCCCATCGACCTCGACCTTGTCGTGGCTGATGGCAACGCTGATCCGGGTCAGCGCCAGGCCCTTGCGTTCGGCGTACATGCGCAGCGTGATCGACGTGCAGGCGCCCAGTCCAGCCATCACCAAAGCAAACGGATCGGGGCCGGCATCGCCGCCGCCCATGCTGGGCGGTTCGTCGGCGATCAACTGGTGCTGGCCGGTGGTGACCGCCTGCTGGTATCTTCCCTGTCCATTCTCCGCAACGACCACTGCCATGCCTGTCTCCATCGATAAAGTCCCGCCGATCATACCGCCTTCGCCCTGGGTGGTGCGCCATTGCCAACGCATCGCAGCGGGTGGGACGGTGCTCGACCTGGCCTGCGGCAGCGGGCGCCATGCCCGGCTGCTGGCCGGGCATGGCTATGCGGTTTATGCGGTCGATCGCGACGCGGCGGCCATGGCCGGCTTGCAAGGGCAGGAGCGGATAGTCGCGGTGCAGCAGGATCTCGAGGGAGCGGAGTGGCCGCTGGCCGGCCGCAGCTTCGCCGGCATCGTGGTGACCAACTACCTGTGGCGATCGCGCTGGCCGGACCTGCTCGCCCTGCTGGCGCCGGGCGGCGTGCTGATCTACGAAACCTTCATGCTCGGCAACGAGGCGTACGGCAAGCCGTCGAATCCGGAATTCCTGCTGCGTCCCGGCGAATTGCGGGAAATCACCGTGGCGGCCGGTTTGCGGGAAATTGCTTTCGAAGAGGGCTACGCGGATAGCCCGAAACCGGCCATGCGTCAGGCCATCTGCGCCATTCGCGACTGAGCGATGGCGTGGGCCAGGCGGGCGATGCCGGCCGGTGACAGATCGTCGGTGGTAAAGCTTTCCGGATGCTGCAGACCGGTGAAATTGCTGTTCTGCGAACGATGGTACAAGGGGTCGTAATGCACTTCGAGCAGTTCGCGGACCAGGGTCGGCCAGTCGCCGGTGCCGACCAGTTCATGCCAGCGGGCGATGGTTTCGCGGCTTTGCTGCGAGCGTAGGACTTCCAGGCGCGGCGTCAGCAGTTCCGGCCGGCACAGGAAATAGTCGTAATCCTTGAGCAGGAAACTGACGCGGGCTTCCAGCGTGGCGTCGACATGGACGCAGTCGCCTTGCCGGATGCGGGCGATCAGTGCCTCGGGCACATGCAGGTTGCCGATCTTGCGGCTTTCGGCCTCGACAAAAACCGGGCGCGCCGGGTCGAGCCGGGACAGCGCCTGGAGCAGGGCGGTTTCAAAGGCTTTCTGTGACGGTTGCGGCTGGTCGGGCAGCACGCCGAGTACCGATCCCTTGTGGCAGGCCAGGGTTTCCAGGTCGAGGATCTGCTCGCCTCGGTCGCCC
>DATGXM010000448.1:0-6693 GCA_035298985.1 Azonexus sp.
AATGCCATGACTGGGGTCGCCGTCGGCGCCGCCCTGGCCGGCCTGAAGCCGGTGATGGTTCACCAGCGTCTCGATTTTTTCCTGCTCGCCATGGACCAGCTGGTCAACTCCGCCGCCAAGTGGCGCTATACCTTTGGCGAGGGCAACCACGTTCCGATCACCATCCGCCTCATCATCGGCCGCGGCTGGGGCCAGGGGCCGACCCATTCGCAGAACCTGCAGGCCTGGTTCGCCCATATCCCCGGCCTCAAGGTGGTCGCCCCGACCACGCCGGAAGACGCCCGCGGCATGCTGCTGTCGGCCATCCACGACCCGAATCCCGTGGTTTTCCTGGAGCACCGCTGGCTGCACAACGGGGTCGGCGAAGTGCCGGGCGGCGACGTCCGCATTCCGCTCGGCGTCGCCAAGACTCTGCGTTCCGGCGACGACCTGACCATCGTCGCGCAATCCTTCCTGACCGCCGAAGCCCTGCGCGCGGCGGATTTTCTGGCCGAGCGCGGCGTCCGTCCCGACATCATCGACCTGCGCACGATCAAGCCCATCGACTGGGATTGCATCTTTGCCTCGGTCGAACGCACCGGCCGCCTGCTCGTCCTCGACCCCGCCTTCGCCACCGGCTCGGTGGCCGGTGAAATCATCGCCCGGGTCGCCATGGAGCGCTTTTCCGCACTGCGCTGCGCACCTGTCCGCCTGGCCATGCCCGACGTCCCCGAACCGACCAGCTTCGGGCTGACCCGCGGCTTCTACCCGGGCGCCCGGGAGATCGCCGCCGCCAGCCTGCAGCTGCTCGATCGCCCAACCGACGGCATCGAGGTGCTCGCCGAAGCGGAACTGCACGACGTGCCGGGCCCCTGGTTCAAGGGCCCGTTCTGACCATGCCCGATTGCCGATTGCCACAAGTCGCCAGGCCGGAGCGCTGCCATGCCTGCGCCTCCCCTCTGGAAAACGTCTGGGAACTGCCCGGACTGCCCCTGACCGGGCTGTATGGCGATGCCCCTCCGACGGCTGCCGCGCTGGCGCAAGGCTACGACCAGAGCCTGATGCGTTGCCCGACCTGCACCCATTTGCAACTGGGCAGCATTCTCGACGGCGGCTTCCTCTATGGCGCCGATTACGCCTTCCGTACCGCGGGCAGCCAGACGGCCTCCGCGGCCACCCTGTTCTTCCGCAACTGGCTGCTCGGCCTGCTGCCCGGCGGCCGCAGCCGGACCGTGGTCGAGTTCGGCTGCAACGATACGACACTGCTCGGCACCCTGGCCGATGTCGCCGGTGAGCGGATCGGCATCGATCCGGTGCTCGCCCATCTCGACCCGCTGCCGCCCGGCATCACGGCCCTGGCGGCCCGCATCGAGGATGTCGACCTGTCCCGCTTCGGCAGCGCCGGACCCGACCTCATCCTCTGCCAGCATACCCTCGAGCACATGCCCGACCCGGCGGCCCTACTCCGCCATCTGCGCCGGCAGGCCGGTCCGCAAGCAATCCTCGCCTTCGAATTCCCCTGCGCCGACCTGCTGGTCGCCAATCAGCGCTTCGACCAGGTCTTCCACCAGCACCTGCAGTATTTCACCTGTCGTTCGCTGGCCGGACTGCTCGAGCGCGAAGGTTTCGAGCTGATCGACTTCACCTTCAATGCGCCGCACTGGGGCGCATTGCTCGTCGCCTTCCGGGTCGGTTCCGCCGGCTGCGACCGACTGCGCGATTGCCAACCGCGGCTCGACCGGCAGCGCCTGGCAGCCTCGCTCGATCTGTTCCGTGCGCAGATGCAAAGCTGCGCCGGCATCCTGAACAGCGTCGACGGCCCTTTTTATGGCTACGGTGCCGGACAGATGCTGGCGGTGCTTGACTACCACCTGGACGGCGCGGTGCGCCGTTGCCAGGCGGTGATCGACGACGCTCCGGAACGCCAGAACCGCTGGTACGGCAACCTGCCTCTGGCCATCGTCGGCAGCGCCGACATCGATTTTCCGGCAGCAAGTTTCCTGACCACGGCGGTGGACAGCCGGCGCGCCATCGTCGGCCGCCTCGCCGCCCGCGGCGCCGGGCGTATCATTTCTCCCTTCCTCCAGCTCTGACACCGGCCATGCGCGTTCTTCTCATCGTCCCTCCCCTGGTTCGCCAGGAGGCCTACCAGGCGGACGACTCACGCCCCGACTTCGAAGCCCTGCGCCTGATTTCACCGGCCGAGCCGCTCACCGTCGCAGCCGTTCTCGAAGCCCGCGGCCACACGGTCGCCTTCGTCGACATGGGCAGCTACGCCAGCGGGCGCGAACAGGCGGTCGCCGAGGCGCTGACCGGCTTCGTGCCGGATGTCGTCGCCCTCGTCCAGTCCATCCTGACCTTCGCCACCTCCCACGACTGGGACGGCCGCGAGGTCTTCAACCTGGTTCGCCGCACCTGCCCCCAGGCCATCACCATCCTGAGCGGCGGCCACGCCACCAACTATCCCGGCCAGGCGGTCTCCGAAGGCGTCTGCGACTACGCCATCCGCGGCGAGGTCGATTTCGCCCTGCCCGACCTGGTGGACACCCTGGCCAGCAGCCAGCCGGTGGCGGATCTGCCTGGCCTCAGCCGGCGCCTGGCAGACGGTGGCGTGCACACCGCCGACAGCTACCCGAGCGTCGATATCACCCAACTGCCGCCGCCTGCCTACCACCTGCTCGGCGACGACGAACGGGCCCGCTATAGCCATCTGCTGGAGAAGGGCAAAATCCGCTACCCGGCGAAGAGCCCCCGCTACCGGGACATCATGACCTCCCGGGGCTGCATCCTGCGCTGCAGTTTCTGCAGCGTCGCCCATCTGCGCGGCGAAAAGCAGCGTTACCGGCGCAAGACCAGCCTGCAGGTGGTCACCGAAATCGAGCAGGCGCTGGCCGACGGCATCGAGGAAATCCATTTCTTCGACGACCTGTTCGCCGAGAGCGAGGCCGACATCCTGGAACTGACCGACGCCCTGGCCCGGCGCAATCTCAAGTTTCCCTGGTTCGTCGCCCAGGGCATGCCGCTCTGGCCGCTAACCCGCGACGCCCTGGCCGCAATGGCCGAAACCGGCATGTACCGCCTGATCTGCCCGTTCGAGTCGGGCAGCGAACGGGTGCTCAAGCGGGTCATCGGCAAGCTCGCCAGCGTCGAGCACAATCGCCGGGTGGTGGACTGGGCCTCGGCCCTCGGCCTCGAAATCATCGGCATGTACGTGATCGGCATGCCCGGCGAGACGCGTGGCGAATTGCTCGAAACCCTGGCCTTCGCCGAAGGCAACCCGGGCATCGACTACCACGTCTTTTCCATCGCCACGCCCATGGTCGGCACGCGGCTGACGCGCAAGCTGAACGATCAGCACCGCCTGGACGAGCAGTGGTCGGACCGGGTCAACAAGGTGGTCAAGCGCACCGTCGCCCTCTTCGAAAACGGCGCGACCAGCCCGGTCGAACTGGGCCTGATCCGCAGCCACGACTGGGACCGCATCAATTTCGCCGATCCAAAGCGGCGCGCCCGCTATGCCGCCATGGTCGGCATCAGCCTCGACGAACTGGACCAGATGCGGCAGCACTCCCTGGCCACCTTCCAGGGCTTCTATCCCGATTACCACGGACCGCTATCCTTCGCCGAACTGTGCCGGCCCGGCGCGGTGTCGCAAGACCTCTCTCAGCTGGCTCCGCGCATTCCGGCATGACCCCTTCCGTGCTTGTGCTCGGCGCCACTGGCACCCTCGGTCCCCATCTGGTAGCAGCCGCCCGCCGACGCAGCATCGGCGTTCTGGCCACGGCCCGGCAGGCCGCGCCGCAATGCCTGGCCTTCACGCTCGGCCGCGACGCCCCCGGCGCCTGGCTCGACAGCCTGCCCGGCCGCCCGGCTGCAGCACTGATCTGCGCAGCCGAATCCGGTATCGACCGCTGCCGCACCGATCCGGCCGCTGCCGCAATCAACGGCGAAGCGACCTGCGAACTCATCGCCGCCCTGGTCGACCGCGGCATCCTGCCGGTCTTCTATTCCACGGACCTGGTCTTTGCCGGCCAGCCGGGCGAGGCGCCCGGCGGCTACCGGGAAAGCGATCCCTGCTGCCCGGGCACGGCCTACGGGCGGCAGAAACTGGCCGCCGAAACCATGCTCCGCAGCCTGGGGAACGAGCACCTGATCCTGCGCCTAGCCAAGCTCTACGCCGGCAACGCCGACGACCACTCGCCGCTGGCCCAGTGGTGCCAGGCCTTTGCCCGCCGGCAACCGGTGCGCTGCGCCACCGACCAGTGGCTGACACCGACCTGGGCCGGCGACGTCGCCGAAATCACCTTCCGCCTGCTCGAAACCGGCTGCCGCGGCACGCTGCACGTCGCCGCCACGGAGTCCTACACCCGCTACGATCTGGCCCGGCGGATGGCTGAAAACTGGGGCTTCGATCCGGCCCTGGTCGAGGCCTGCTCGATCGCCGACTTCGCCTTCGCCGAGCCGCGCCCGCCGGACAACCGCCTCAATACCGACGCCCTGCGCGCCCGGCTCGACTTCCGCTTCCGGCAGGTATCATGCCTGCCCTCCGACCTGACCTTTGCTTGATACTGGAACACTGATGAATCTTGGCATCTCGAACAAGAAAGCGCTGATCACCGGCGGTGGCCGCGGCCTCGGCCTGAATATCGCCGAATGCCTGGCGGCCGAGGGGGTGAACGTCACCCTCGTCGCCCGCACGCAGTCCGATCTCGACCGCTTCCTGGACACCCACGGCAACCGCCACCGCGGCATCGCGCTGGACCTGGTGCCGGAAGGCGCCCCGGCCCGCCTCGTCGACATGCTGCGCGAAGACGGCCTGCCCGATATCCTGATCCACAACGTCGGCGGCACGCTGAACATCACCGATCCGTTGTGCGGCGTCGATGCCTGGCGCGCCTCCTATCGCTTCAACCTGGAAATCGCGGTCGAACTCAACCACTACCTGATTCCCCACCTGATCGAACAGAAATGGGGCCGCGTCGTGCACATCTCGTCGATCGCCTCGCTGGAAAACCAGGGCCCGCCGACCTACTGCGCCATGAAGGCCGCCCTCACCGCCTATACGCGCAGCGTCGGCCGCTACGTCAGCCCGCACAACGTCGCCGTCTCGTCCGTGCTGCCCGGCGCCGTGCTGACCGAAGGCGGCTACTGGGATACCGCCAGCCGCGAGCGTCCGGAACATGTCGAGCGCTATCTCAAGGAACGCATGGCCATCCAGCGCTTCGGCACGCCCGACGAAATCGGCAAGCTGACCACTTTCCTGTGCTCCGAGTACGCCTCCTTCATCGCCGGTTCCGCTTTCACCGCGGACGGCGGCCAGGGGCGCGGTTTCCTTTACAATTACGAGTCCTGAAACAAGAGGCTGGAGACAGATTTGCCATCAAGCCCGATCATCAACAAGGACCTGCGGCGAACCATCGTCGACCTGGTCACCCATGGCAAGGGCGGGCACATTCCCAGCGCCTTCTCCATTGTGGACATCATCGCCACGCTGTACGGCCAGTTGCTGCGCTTCGACCCGCAACAGCCGCGTGCCGAGAATCGCGATCATTTCATCCTGAGCAAGGGCCATGGCTGCGCCGCCCTCTATGCGGTACTCCACCGCCACGGCTTCCTTTCCGCCGCTGAGATCGAGGGTTATCTCGGCTACGGCAGCATCCTCGGCGGCCATCCGGACCGTACCAAGGTGCCGGGCGCCGAAGCATCGACCGGCTCGCTCGGGCACGGCCTGCCCTTTTCGCTCGGCGTCGCGCTGGGCCTGAAAATCCAGGGCAAGTCCAACAAGGTGGTGACCCTGGTCGGCGATGGCGAATGCCATGAGGGAACCGTCTGGGAATCGGCGCTGGTGGCGCAGAATCTCGGCCTCGGCAATCTTTGCTGCATCGTCGACTACAACGGCTCGGCCGCCCAGATCCTGCCTCATCCGAACATCGCCGCGCAGTGGCGCGCCTTCGGTTGGCAGGTGGAGGAAGTCGACGGCCACGATCCGGCCGCCATCGTCGCCGCGCTCCAGCCCTTCATGGCCGGCCCGGCGGACGGCGTGCCGCGGGCGATCATCGCCCATACCGTCAAGGGCCGCGGCGTCTCCTTCATGGAAAGCCACGGCCCCTGGCACCACCGCATCCCGAATCCCGAAGAATACGCCGCGATCATGAAGGAACTGAACTGATGGCCGACATCATGCGCGACACCTTTGCCGACACCATGCGCGAGGTCGGGGTGAACGACCCCAAGCTGGTCGTCCTCGTCGGCGACATCAGCCATTTCGCCCTGCAACCTTTCGCCCAGGCCTGCCCGGGGCGCTTCTACAACGTCGGCATCCTGGAACCGACCATCGTCAGCATGTCGGCCGGGCTGGCCAGCCTGGGGCTGCACACGGTGAGCCACACGATCGCGCCGTTCCTGATCGAGCGCAGCTTCGAGCAGATCAAGCTCGACTTCTGCTACCAGGGCATCGGCGGCAACCTGATCACCGTCGGCAGTGCCTTCGACTACGCCACCCTCGGCTGCTCGCACCACTGCTACGACGACATCGCACTGCTGCGCGGCCTGCCCAACACCGAAATCGTGTACCCGGCCTCGGCCATCGAATTCACCAAACTATTCGCCGAAACCTACCGCAACGACCGGCTGACCTACTTCCGCCTGCCCAAGGAAACGCACGGCGTCGACTTCGCGGCCGACGACATCGTCTTCGGCAAGGGGTTGGTCGTC
>DATGXM010000449.1:0-1916 GCA_035298985.1 Azonexus sp.
CCATCTCGGCGCCGAAAAAGCCGCCGCGCACTTCGCCGAAAGCCCGGATGCGCGAGCCTTCGCTGAGCATGGCCTGCTGGTTCGGATAAAAGCTGAAGAAACGCAGCGTGATTTCACCGCTGTCGTCCGCGGCGCGCACGATCATCTGCCGGCGGGGCCGGAACTGGATTTCGTTGCCCTGGACGACGACCTCGACCTGCACCGGCTCGCCGGCAAAGCTGCGGGCCACCGGGGTGATCTGCGTCTCGTCCTCGTAGCGTAGCGGCAGATGGACCAGCAAATCGGCCTCGCAATGGAGGCCGATCTTGGCGAGCTTCTTGAGCAGCGCGTCGGAAGCGCGAATCGGAGCCGAAGCTCCGCTCGTCGTCATCCCGGGCGATTAGCCGATGAACATCACGGCATCGGCCTCGACCAGCGCACCGCGCGGCAATTCCTTGACGCCGACGGCGGCGCGGGCCGGGAACGGCTCGCTGAAATACTTGGCCATCGTTTCATTGACCTTGGCGAAATTGGCCAGATCGGTCAGGAACACGTTGAGCTTGACCACGTCGGCCAGCGAACCGCCGGCCGCCTCGGCCACGGCCTTGAGATTGTCGAAGACGCGAACGATTTGCGCATCGATGCCGTCTACCAGTTGCATGGAGGCCGGATCGAGGCCGATCTGCCCCGACAGGTACACGGTGTCGCCGACACGGACGGCTTGCGAATAGGTGCCGATGGCGGCCGGGGCATTCGGGGTGGCGATGATGGTCTTGGCCATGGGAAACTTCCTGTCTGAACAATCGAAAACGAATATTCTAGATGAACCCACGCATCGAATCCTTGGAAAAAATGCTCGGCGGCCCGCGCGACGGCGCCCTGCTCCGCTTTTCGCTCGGCAACGAATACCTGAAGGCCGGCGCCGCCGCCAAGGCGGCCGCCAGTTTTGAGGCGGCGGTCAACCGCGACCCCGCCTATTCCGCCGCCTGGAAAGCCCTCGGCAAGGCTTGGGCCGAAGCCGGGGACAGCATCCGCGCGCTGGCCGCCTATGAGCAGGGTATCGCCGTCGCCGAAGCCAGGGGCGACATCCAGGCCGCCAAGGAAATGACCGTCTTCGCCAGGAGAATACGCAAGGCGACCGAAGCAGGCGCCAACCCGGCTCCCTGACGATTTGTTACAACTGGTCAAAGTCCGGGGTATTCCAGGCGTGGTGCTGCTGCGTTAACTGCTTATGCAAACACCGAACAGTGTCATCATGAACCTCAAACGGCTCTCCCTCCGCATCGGACTCGCTGCCACGCTCCTCGCCAGCATGGGCGCGTGCACGGTGGTTCCGGCCTATCCGGTCGGCTACCAGCGGCCACCGCCGGCCTACGTCGAAACCTACCCGGTTTATGGCTACGGTTATCCGACGACCAGCATCTATTACCAGTCCGGATATCGGCATTACGACGGATATGGCGAGCGGCGCTATTACGACGATCGTCGTTACGAGGACAGACGCAGCCACGGCGTACCGCTCCCGCCGCCCTTGCAGCTGCATCGCGATGTCCGGCGCAGCCTCGGCCTGCCGCGATTGCCCGGGATGCCCTGAGCGCGGCCTTGCTTAGTCCCAGGTTCGCTCAACCAGCCATGAGCGAAGCGCTCAGGATTTAGTTCTTGCCCTTGGGCGGTACGAGGATAGTTTCGACGCCCAGTTCCCGCAGTTTGGCCTGCGCCGCTTCCGCCTCGTGCTTGGTGCGGAAGGGGCCGACCTGGACGCGCGTTTCCAGCGTGGACGGCACGCCACTCAACGTCAGTTTGGCGTGAAGCTCTTCCGCCCGCTGGGCGCTGGAAAACACCCCCGCCTGCAGGATGAAGCCCGAGAACAGGCGCGATACGTTGCTCGGCGGCTGGACCGGCGCCGCCGGCTTCGGTTCGGGAGTCAGACGGACAGC
>DATGXM010000450.1:0-2462 GCA_035298985.1 Azonexus sp.
GCCTATACCGGCTTCTATGCGCCGAGCTTCACCCCGGATGGCGGCCTGTCCCGCGAAGACTGGGCCCAGTTGCGCCGCAGCCGGATTTCGCCGCGTGCCGACATCAGTGTCGAAATCCAGGATTTGAAGATACGCATGGACGGCAACGACCGGGCCTTTGCCGAATTCCGCCAGGTCTATTCGTCCAATGCCTTCCGCGATACCACGCAGAAAACGCTGGAAATGATCCGGGTGGGCGGTAAATGGCTGATCAACCGCGAAAGCTCGGTGCCTTGTGTCGGCAACACCGTCGGCGGTTGCAAGCCGAACCGCTGAGCGCTCCCGGTCCCCAACAAAAGGCCATGCACGATGCATGGCCTTTTCTTGATGGTGATGGCCGGGTTCAGCCCTGGAGCAGCGGATTCAATGTGTAGCGGCCGGTCAGGCTGGCTTGGGCCAGGATATGTCCCTGCATGGCGGCGCGTACCTCCGGCCCGCCGAATTTGCCGTCGACCGGCAGGGTTTCGACGTCCAGCGCAAACACCGTGAATACATAGCGGTGGACGATTTCGTCGTTCCACGGCGGGCAGGGGCCGTCGTAACCGTAGTAGTCGCCGCACATGTCGTGATCGCCGGCAAACCAGTCGGTGTAGTTGTTGATGCCCTGGCGGGCACCATGCGCAGTCTGCGGGCCGGGCTTGCCGCGTGGCGTCACTTCGCTGCTGAACTCGCCCTCTTGGATCGTGCTGAGCGAAGGGGGCAGGTCGACCAGTACCCAGTGGAAGAAATCGACGCGGGGCAGCGCGGCGGGAACGCTGCGCCCTTCCTGGTTAACGTCGTCGCCCTGGCTGGGAACGTCCGGGTCGTGGCAGATGACGACGAAGGACTTGGTGCCGGTCGGTGCGTCGGACCACGCCAGTTGCGGATTCCGGTTGCGGCCAAGGCAGACATGGTGGGCCGGGTCGGGAATGCAGAAGGAATGGTCGCCGGGGATTTTCTGGCCGTCGGAAAAACTGCTGCTGCTCAGTTTCATCGTCATGTCTCCTGTTAGACTGCCGTGCGCCGCTTGAAGTCGCCCAGCCGGAAGCCGAGTATCCATAGTGTAGCGAAATATGCAACGCAACCAAGCGGAACCAGCCAGGCCAAATGGATTCCCCGCGCCATGAAACTGGTCTGCAGCCAGCTATCCTCGCTTCCCATGCTGAACCACAGCACGGTGGCCATGGCGATCAGGGCGGCGGCCAGCTTCAGTACGAAAGCGCCCCAGCCTGGTTGCGGATGGTAGATGTCCAGGCGGCGCAGGCCGCGATAGAGCATGGCGGCGTTCAGGCAGGCCGCCAGGCCGATCGACAGCGCCAGGCCGGCGTGGCCGATACCCATCCCCATCACGAAGGCGAGGTTCATGACCTGAGTGGCGGTCAGCGAGATCAGGGCGATGCGCACCGGCGTCTTGACGTTCTGCCGAGCGTAGAAGCCGGGCGCCAGCACCTTGACCAGGATCAGGCCGACCAGGCCGACCGTGTAGGCGACCAGCGCCTCGCGGGTGCGGAAGACGTCGTCGGCCGAGAAGGCGCCGTGGAAGAATAGCGTGGCGATCAGCGGCACGGCCAGGATGGCCAGCCCGACGGCCGCCGGGGCGGCGAGCAGCAGGGTCAGGCGCAGACCCCAGTCGAGCAGCTTGGCGTATTCGACATGGTTGTCGCTGGCGTGGTAGCGGGACAGCGAGGGCAGCAGGATGGTGCCGAGCGCCGCGCCCAGCATGCCGGACGGGAATTCCATCAGGCGGTCGGCGTAGTACAGCCAGGACACGCTGCCGGTTTTCAGGAAGGAGGCGAAGATGGTGTTGATCAGCAGGCTGACCTGCGACACCGACACGCCGATCAGCGCCGGGCCCATCAGCGTGGCGATGCGGCGGACGCCGGGGTCGGCCCATGCGGCGCGCCAGTTCAGCGTCGGGCGCGGCAGCATGGAAATCTTTTTCAGCGCCGGAATCTGGATCGCCATTTGCAGCAGGCCGCCAATGAACACCGCCCAGGACAGCGCCAGCACGGGCGGGTCGAAATAGGGCGCGGCGAACAGGGCCATGGCGATGAACGACAGGTTGAGCAGTACCGGCGTGAAGGCGGGGAGCGCAAAGCGGCTCCAGCTATTGAGCAGGCCACCGGCGAGCGCCACCAGCGACATGAAGAAGATGTACGGGAAGGCGATGCGGGTCAAGGTGACCGTCAATTCGAACTTGCCGGCGTCGGCGCTGAAGCCGGGCGCCGAGATCCAGACCAGCAGCGGCGCGGCCGCGATGCCGATGGCGGTGACGGCAAACAGCAGCATCGACAGCAGGCTGGCGACGTGATCGACCAAGGTGCGGGTATCTTCGACGCTGCGCTTGTTCTTGTATTCGCCCAGGATGGGCACGAAAGCCTGCGAGAAGGCGCCCTCGGCGAACATGCGGCGGAGTAGGTTGGGCAGCTTGAAGGCGACAAAAA
>DATGXM010000451.1:0-7957 GCA_035298985.1 Azonexus sp.
TGTTGCTGTTTGCCGCGCTGCTACGCTGGCTGGGACGACCGGCCTGAAGCGGAGGGGCGGTTGGCGTTGTGGAGTGTCTGACGGCGGGCCGGGGGCAGCGTGGCTGGCGAATGGGGCACTGTCGGGGGCCAATAAAAATGCCGCTCGGCGTGGGTCGAGCGGCATGGCGGGTTAGTTCGGCGGGGTCTCAGTCGAGATAGTAGCCGACGCCCAGGAAGCTGTTATCGATGCGGCGAATAAAGGAACGCTTGCGCTCAACCGCATTGGTGATCGGGTTCCGCCAGACGTAGTCGACGGCGCCTTCCCCCTTGGTTTTGGCGAGATCCATCATTTCCTGGATCAGGGCATGACCTTCGACGTCGTGCAGGGCGCGGGCGTCGGTGCCGGTCCATGCCGGATTGATGCCGTGTGCCTCGAATTTCCCGGTGTCCAGATTGACGGCAAAGACATAGAGGTCATCGCGCACAAAGCTGCCCTTGGTGTCGTTGAAGGCGCGGGTGGCAGCACTCATGCCGCTTTTACGGGCGTAGGCGACTGCCTCGTCGAGCAGCTTGATGGCATCGTCGGCGGTGGCGTGCGGGGCGTAGTAGCCGACGCCGAGGATGTAATCGCCTTCACGATGGATCCAGGCATTTTTCGGCTCGACGTGGTTGGTCTTGCGGTTGAGCCAGACATAGCGGATGCGGGCTTCGTCCTGCTTGTCGGTGACGGCGATCATGTGGCGGAAGAGCGGCGTGCCGGCGGCATCGACACTGTCCAGCACATTGAGGCCGACCAGCGTGTCGGGGGCTGCACCGTTGGCGATATAGGTGCCCTTGCGGTCGATCACGTAGACGTAAAGGTCCTTCTTGACGAAAGGCCCCTTGCGGTTGCTGAAGGCCTCCCAGGATTTCTCGGGGCCGTTGGCCTTCAGGTAGCTGACGGCCTGGTCGAACAGGGCGCGGGCTTCGCGCGGCGTGGCGCGTTCGCCGGCCAGGACGGTGCCGCAACAGACGGCCAGCAGAAGGCCGGCCAGTCGGATTGCGAGGGATGGTTTGCTCATGCTCGAAACTCCATGGTGTGGGGCCGGTGTGCCGGCATCGGGCTGTAGTGAAGAAGGGCGGCAGCGTCGCCGCCCGGGCGGAGGCTTACTTCAGCAACAGGATCCAGGAAACCAGTTCGCGGGTATTGGCTGGCGTGATGGCGACGGCGTTGGGCGGCATGGCAATGCCGGATACGCGGTTCTTCCAGTGGCTCGAATACGGGTTGGAGCCCTCCTGGACAACACGGGTCAGGAACTCGGTGGCGCCCGGCTTGCCGCGATACTGGGCGGCGACGTCGCTCCACGCCGGGCCGATCGGCTTCAGGCCGTCCGGGCCGGGCTTGCCCGGTTCAATGCTGTGGCAGGTCATGCAACCACTGCTGCTGGCCAATTTGAGCATCTCGGCATCCTTCTTTGCGTCGGCCAGAGCCAGGGGGCTGACCAGGCTGGCGACCAGGCAGGCGATGGTGAGATGGTGGTGTTTCATGATGTGACTCCCTGTGGTGTTGCACGGTAAATGCTTCGGGCGTGGATCGGGTCGCCGGTGGCGGCCCGAGCGTGGCGAGCGGCGATATAAAGCAGTTTGCAGTGGGCATCGCTGTCCGGTTGCGGCCGGAGCGACGAAAACTCGCTACGGCAGGGCTTGCGGTTCGGCGCCAACGTTGTGGCCAAAAGCGGGGAGCGGCGACCAAGGCACACCATGGTGTGGTCGTTGCTCAGCACGATACGCATCATTCCTCCGCTCATGGTTAACGTTATACACCCTGCCCGCTGAAACGCGGCACCCCGGTACCCGGGAGCGGTCTGCCTTCTTCGCGCTTGCGCTCTCCGGTCCCGCCGGCCATCCTGCCTCCATTGCAAATTCAATGCCGGTTTCCCGGCGGCGTCAATTATCGACCGCTTCGACGGTCTTTTGGCTCAAACCATCGGCATGGAGAGCTTGCAGGGACAGGATGCGGGTGGCCGAGCGCCAGGCGACGAAGTGCGGTGTTGCAGAATGGAGCAGTCGGGTGATCAATAGTCGAACAGTGCACGTCGCCATCGATTCCCAGCCTCGGTCGTGTGCCGTCTATGCGGCTCGCCTCAACCAACGCAGCAGGAAGATGAACAGGGTGTCGGGATCGACCGGCTTGGTGATGAAGTCGTCCATGCCGGCTTCGGTACACCGCAGCCTGTCCTCGGCGAAGGCGTTGGCGGTCATGGCCAGGATGGGGAGGCTGCCGCGGCAGGGTAGCTGACGAATGCGGCGGGTGGCTTCCAGCCCGTCCATGTTGGGCATTTGCATATCCATCAGGATCAGGCCATAGTCATTCTCGCCGGCCAGCGTCAGGGCCTGCCGGCCATCCTCGGCAACATCCACCACCAGCCCGGCCTGGTCGAGCAGGCTGAGGGCGACTTCGCGGTTCACCGGCTCGTCCTCGGCGAGCAGGATGCGGCGTCCGGCGAAGCTGCGCTTGAGGGCTGCTTCGGCATCGCGGCCGGCCTGGGCGGCGGGCGTTTCCTGGGATGCGCTGCCTTTGTTGAGCCGGACGGTCAGCCAGAAGGTACTGCCCCGGCCGGGTTCGGTGTCGACGCCGGTGTCGCCGCCCATCAGCTGCGCTAGCTTGCGGGTGATGGCGAGACCGAGCCCGGTACCGCCGTATTTTCGGGTAATCGAGTTGTCGGCCTGCTCGAAGGCGGAGAACAGACGGGGCAAGGCCTCCGGCGAAATGCCCGGGCCGCTGTCGCTGACTTCGAAGCGGAGGGTGGCGAACGCCGGGTGGTCATCGATGACCCGGGTGCGCAGCGCAATCCCGCCGTGGTCGGTGAATTTGATGGCGTTGGTCAGGTAATTGAGCAGGGCCTGCTGAAGACGGGTGCGGTCGCCGAGCAGCGGGCCGGGCAGGGGGGCGGTGTCGATGGTGAAGCTCAGACCCTTGGCCTTGATCCGGTGGCCGATCATGCCGGCGATGGTCTCGATCATCGTGGTGATATCGATGGGCTCTTCGGCCAGCGAAAACTTGCCGGCCTCGACCTTGGAGAGGTCGAGCACGGCGTTGAGGATTTCCAGCAGGTGGGCGCCGGCCGACTCTATCTTGTCGAGCTTTGCCGCCTGGGGCGGCGTCACGCCGGCGCGGCGCAGCAGGTGCACCATGCCGGTGATGGCGTTCAGCGGCGTCCTGATCTCGTGGCTCATGTTGGCCACGAAGGCGCTCTTGGCGATATTGGCGGTTTCCGCCAGGTTTTTGGCAACGACCAGTTCATGGGTCCGTTCTTCGACCAGGCGCTCGAGATGGTGGCGGTGTTCGGCCAGCTCATCCCGTATTGCCTTGGTGTCCGTGATATCCATGGCCAACCCCTCAACCAGGGTGTCGCCCTGTTCGCTCCGGATCCCGATGGAGCGGTCGAACAGCCAGCGCCAGCGGCCTTCGGCATTCCGGACCCGGTATTCGAGCTGGAAAGGCGTCTGGTCGGCTACCAGGCGGGCAAAAGCCTGGCGGACTGCGGGGCGGTCCTCGGGATGGATGGAGTCGGCCCACAGGAAGGGCTGAGCGAGCAGCTCTTCCATGGGCCGGCCGAAGACCTCGGCGGCGCGCGGCGAGTAATAGATGCCACCGCGCTGCAGCGAGAAGGTGTAGACGATGTCGGGCAGGGACTCGACCAGGTGGCGGTAACGCTGCTCGCTTTCCCGCAGTGTCGCCTCCGCCTGCTGGCGACCGGTGATGTCATGACCGATGCCGAGTACGCCGATCAGCCGGCCGTCCTCGTCGCGCATCGGCACCTTGGTCGTTTCGAGCCGCTCGCGATGGCCGTCGGAGGCAAAGGCGATTTCTTCCTCGTTTACCGAGGGAGCGTTGGCCTCCATCGCCTTGCGGTCGTGCCACCGGAAAAAGTCGGCCAGTTCCCGGTCGACGAAATCGTAATCCGTCTTGCCGACGATCTCCTCGGTGCGGGCGCCGAAGAATTCCTCGAAGCGGCGGTTGCAGCTCAGGTAAGCGCCATCGACGTCCTTCAGCCAGACCAGATCGGGCAGGGTGTTGATCAGGGTGTGCAGGAAGCCGCGCTCGTTGGCCAGAGCCCGGTCGGCCTGGCGTTGGCGGGTGATGTCCCGGGCGATCTTGGAGGCGCCGACGATGCGTCCCGTTTCGTCACGGATGGGCGAGATGGTGGCGGAAATGTCGATGATCGTACCGTCGCGACGCAGGCGCCGGGTCTCAAGGTGCTCGACGGTGTGGCCGTGCCGGATACGCGACAGGATGGCCGATTCCTCGTCCTCGCTTCCCGGGGGCAGCAGCATGCTGGCCGAGCGCCCGATCGCTTCCTGTTCCGTATAGCCGAAAATTGCCTCGGCGCCCGGATTCCAACTGGTGATCACGTCGTCCAACGTCTTGCCGATGATGGCGTCGTCAGACGAGCGGATGATCGCGGCGCTTTCCTGCAGCGCCCGGTTCGCCTGTTGCAGCTTGCGGCGGGCCAGCCCCATTTCGCCGAACACCTTGGCGAGGTGGGTCAGGAAGCCCATCACCCGCTCGATCTGCTCGCGCGTAAAAACCGGCGCCTTCCTCAGGGCCGCCAGGTATTCGTCCTTGGCGAAACCGAATTCGCCCGCCTGACGGACGAAGTAGACCTCGTCCGGCTTTTCGAAAAAGAACTGGCCGGTGAAGAAATTGGCGACGTGCTCGCCCCCGACCATGATGGGAACGGCAATGTCCGCCAGGCCATTCCGGCATTGGTAGATGTTGTAGGGCTTGCCTTGCTGAAGCTGGGCGGCGAGGACCGTGTCGCTTTCCAGGCAGCGCCTGGCGGTGCCGGGGTTGCGGCGGTGAAATTGGGTGCACACGTCCTGCCAGCCGGTAGCGACCAGAATCTCGCCATCCAGTTCGAGGATTGCCGTGACGACGCCGGTAGCGGCCGTGAAGCTCTCGCAGAGCGCTTTCATTTGGTCGATATCGACCAGCTCAGCGAATCTCATCCATCGTTCCTTGAAATCGAATTGCCGCAGCCGGCCGGGAGCCGGCAAGCCATTTTCGTCAATCTAATCGTTTCGCCAAGCCGGAGCAACATGCGATCCCTTGCAATTCGTATGGGTCGCTCTCGTTGCCCGCCAAAAAGTACGGCCCGGCTGCCGAGGCAGACGGGCCGCAGGGGAGGGGCGGCGAACCGCCCCCGGGAGAGATTGCTTAGCTACCCTTGTGCAGCTTGAACACCCACACGGAACCGCCCTGTTCGAGGTAGTTCACGCGCTTGGCGACGTCGCCGCCCCACAGCGGCACAGCGCCGCCCCAGCCGGTGGTCACGGCGATCATCTGCTCGCCATCCTGTTCCCAGGTGACCGGCGGTGCAACGATGCCGGTACCGGTCTGGAAGGACCACAGTTCCTTGCCGGTCTTGGCGTCAACACCCTTCAGGAAGCCTTCCGGGGTGCCGTAGAAAACCAGGCCGCCGGCGGTGGTCAGGACGCCACCCCACAGCGGGGCGTAGTTCTTGTTTTCCCAGACCATCTTGCCGGTGGCGGGGTCATAGGCACGCAGGGAGCCGATGTAGTCCTCATGCAGGGCCTTGATGGTGAAGCCGGCGCCCAGGTAGGCAGCGCCCTTCTTGTAGGCAACCGGTTCGTTCCAGATGTCCATGCCCCACTCGTTGGACGGCACGTAGAATAGGCCGGTCTGCGGCGAGTAGGCCATCTGCATCTGGTTCTTGCCGCCGAGGAAGGACGGAGCGGAGAAGACAACCTTGCCCTTCTTGCCGTCGGCGCCTTCGGCCGGGTTGCCCGGACGGTTGTCGTCGTTGTAGATCGGACGGCCGGTGTTCAGGTCGATGCCCTTGGCCCAGGTGATCTGCTTGACGAACGGGAAGGCGTTGAGCAGTTTGCCGTTGGTACGGTCGTTCACGAAGAAGAAACCGTTACGGTCGGCCTTGCCGCCAGCCTTGATGATCTTGCCGGTCTTCGGGTCCTTGTAGTCGAAGGAGACGAATTCGTTCACGCCGTCGAAGTCCCAGCCGTCGTGCGGGGTGTTCTGGTAATGCCAGACGATCTTGCCGGTGTCGGCGTCGATGGCCACGGTGGAGGACGAGAACAGGTTGTCGCCCGGGCGCAGGTGGCTGTTCCACGGGGCCGGGTTGCCGGTGCCCGCGAAGATCAGGTTGGTTTCCGGATCGTAGGTGGCGCCGTTCCAGGTGGCAGCGCCGCCGGTCTTCCACAGGTCGCCGGTCCAGGTGGCGTTGGTGGTGCCGGAGATACCGATTTCGGTCTTGTTGCCGTCCTTGTCGAAGGCATAACCCATGTGGCCTTCAACGGTCGGGCGGGTCCAGATCAGCTTGCCGGTCTTCGGGTCGCGCGCATCGATGCGGCCGACGATACCGAACTCACCACCGGAAACGCCGGTGATCAGCTTGCCCTTGGCGATGATCGGGGCGGCAGAGGCAGAGTAGCCGGCTGCGTAGTCTTCCAGCTTTTCCTTCCAGACGACCTTGCCGGTATCCTGGTTCAGGGCGACCAACTGGGCGTCCAGCGTGGCGAAGATGACCAGGTTGTCGTACAGGGCGGCGCCGCGGTTGATCACGTCGCAGCACGGCATGATGCCGTCCGGCAGGCGGTGCTCGTACTTCCACAGCTTCTTGCCGGTCTTGGCGTCCATGGCGAACAGGCGGCTGTAGGACGCGGTAACGAACATCTTGCCGTTGTGGATGACCGGCTGCGATTCCTGGCCGCGCTGCTTTTCGCCGCCGAAGGACATCGACCAGGCCGGGACCAGGTTCTTGACCGTCTTGGTGTTGATCTGGGTGCTCGGGCTGAAGCGCTGGCCCTGCGTGCCGAGACCGAAGCTGACGACGTCGCCAGTGGTCTTGGCGTCGTTCAGGATGTCGGCGTCGGTGACGACGGCGGAGGCTTGGCCGCCGGCCAGTGCGGCGGCGATGAACAGCGCAAGCGCGCTCCGCTTGAGGGGGTGTTGACGATGCATGGATTGTCTCCTTGTTTATCCAGTTGGTTCCAGCCGGGTCCCGCTAGCCGGAATGTCCCGCCGGTGTGCCACCTTCCTTTCCCTGAATCGGCACACAAGCGTGAGGCCTATCTGCAAGGGCTGTGCCAACACCCCGCCGATGCCGCAATTGCCCAATTGGCGGGCGAAAACGGCCTGCCGGCCAGTTCGGGAAATGGAGCAAATGCGTCGCGTCAGCCTGTTTCAATTGTCATCAGTTGCTCCAAAGTGGAGCACTTTCGGTGGGGTGCGGACATGACGTTTCCGTCAAGGGCTGCCGTATTGCCCGTCATTTGGTGCATTCGTCCCTTTGGGCGCACATTGGCACGCCGCTTGCAGACCTTTTTCCCAAACAGCCTGAACGGCGAAATGGAGCGAGACACCATGAGATACCCCCTGACCATTGCGGCCATTGCGCTGGCGGCCCTGATGTCGCCGGCCGAGGCTGCCGCATTGAAGGAAAGCGGCGATCCGCTCGACTCGGCACGCTGGGCGGACATGGAAAAGGCCTTCCTGGCCGGCGCCCCGGTGCTGTTCGATCCGCGCGTCAAGGTCATCGCGCCGTCGATGGCGGAAAATCCGATGCAGGTTCCGGTCACCGTCGATGCCACGGCGCTGCCCGGCATCGTCGAGGTGGTGGTGTTCGCCGATTTCAATCCCATCGTCCAGGTGTTGCGCTTCTTCCCGGAAAACGCGCCGGCCTACCTGGGTTTCCGCGTCAAGCTGCAGCAGTCGACGCCAGTGCGCGCTGCCGTGCGTACGACGGATGGCGTCTGGCATGTCGGCGGTACCTGGGTGGAAACGGTTGGCGGGGGCTGCACGGCACCGTCGGCGGCGGCCGCTTCGCCGGAATGGCAGAAGCGCCTGAACGAGGTTACCGGCCGCCAGTGGTCGGAAGGGCCGAACGCCGGCCGGGTTCGCCTGCGCATCGTGCATCCGATGGATACCGGACTGGTTGCCGGCACCCCGGCCTTTC
>DATGXM010000452.1:0-9968 GCA_035298985.1 Azonexus sp.
TTCCCTGACTACCTCACGCCGCGTCGCGGTGTGAAATCTCGACCACCAGCGCCCGTTCGGCCAGCTGGTCGACCAGGGCGCGTGCCTTGGCCCGGTTGTCGGCGTCGAGATTGGCGTCCCACTCGTCGAGCAGGTAAATCGGGCGGTCGGTTTCCGCCACCACTTCGCGCAGCACCTGCAACTGCCGCTCGCCGGACGAATAGCCGGACTTTTCCTGGTCCAGTTCTTCGGCATTGAGGTCTTCCGGTTCCTCCGGCTCGTCGTCGGGATCGCACTCGGCCACCGGCACGGGCAGGCCGGTGTTGAAACGGAAGCTCAGGCGATCGTGCGCCGGCCAGTAGTAGGCCCGGCCGCGGAAGGCGGCCTTCAGGGCAATCAGCAGCGTCGATTTGCCGGCGCCATTGCCGCCGCGCACCGAAACCAGGCCGTGGGGAACGGCCGCAATGGTGCGCAAGGCCTCGGCCAGATCGCGGCAGGTCGTCTCCCGCAGCCCCATCTTGAGTACCAGACGTCCGAATTCGATGCGCTCGGCGACCGCCTTCGGTTCCGGCTGCATGTGTTCGCAGACGCCCTTGATCCGCGTCCAGATGGCCAGCAGGTCGGTCATGCCGGCGGTCAGCTGGTGCATGTCGAGGGTCATTTCGATTTGCCGCGGCAAGGTCGCCGCCAAGGCGATGAGCAGCGCGGTGTTGCCGGCGTCGTGCATCGCCACCCAGGCGGTGGTGGCAAGGACGATGACCAGGGCTATGATGCCGCTCACCGCACTCCACCCTTCGCGCGCCATGATGGCCTTGACCTGGGCGCTCAGCGCGCTGTTCAGCCGGTCGCGGAAATCGCGATGCCACAGCCCGAAGTTGTAGCGGTTGCCGCTGAAGATGTTGTCCCAGGCGTTGTAGGTGCGGGCCATCATCCGGTTGGTCATGCGCTGGTTGTGCAGGTAGGCGGCGGCCAGCGGCTTGCGCAGCGACCACTGGAGCACGACGAGCAGCGCCAGGGCGGCGGCGTAGGCGGCGGGCAGGTCGCTGTCGATGGCCAGGCCGAGTACCGCGGCGTTGAAGATCAGGTTGAACAGCAGGCGCAGGTAGAACTGCAGGTCGTACATCAGGTCGAAACAGACCCGGAAGGTTTCGTTGGTCAGGAAAGGCTCGGCGCCTTCGCGCGCTTCGCTGTCGGCGAGCAGCGCGGTCTGGAAACGGTTGCTGCGGGCGAAGTGCAGCAGGTATTTGCCGAAGGCGCCGAAACCGGCCCGTTCGGCGTAAATCCAGCTCGCCGCCCCGGCCAGGTAGGACAGGGTCTGGGTGACGATGATCCACAGGAAGTCGCCGGCCGTCAGCTGCGCTTCGGTAATCTCCCGGGCGACCAGGATGACCAGCCAGGTCGTCGCCGCACCAAACAGCTCCTGCAGCATGACCAGGGCCAGCATGGCGGCAAAGGCGCCGCCGAGCAGAAAACGGAGGAAATCCTGGCGCTGGAATGAGGAGTGGGGAGACATAAACGGCTATTGAAGCAGAAATGAAAAAAGCAGACTCGCGCCTGCTTTTTTGTCGAACACGATACAGCGATTACTTCTTCTTTTTCTTCTTGGCCATGTGAATTCTCCTCGTGAGCGGTTGGTTAAAAGCGGCGCAATGCCGCAGGGCTCAGTCTATTCCATAAATCCTGACGCGAAACTGTCCAACCTAACATTTTCTCGCCAACAGTTGACGTTAACGTAAACGTCAATAAAATCACTCTCCATGAGCCGTCTATCCGATCCCCATTTTGCCGAACGCGTCCGTGCCAGTTTTGCCAAACAGCACGCGATGGCGCTGATCCACGCCAGCTTGCCGGTGGTGGAACACGGCAGCACTGAAATCCACCTGCCGCACTGGTCGGGCGTCGAGCAGCAGCACGGCTTCGTGCATGGCGGCGTGGTCGGCATGATTGCCGACTCGGCGGCCGGCTACGCGGCGATGACCATGGTTCCCGCCAGCGCCTCGGTGCTGACCGTCGAATACAAGATGAACCTGGTCGCCCCGGCCGACGGCGAGCAGCTGATCGCCCGCGGCAAGGTGGTGCGTCCGGGAAAGACCCTGATCGTCACCCAGGCCGAGGTCTTCGCCGTCAAGAACGGCGAGGAAAAGCTGTGCGCCCTGATGCAGCAGACCATCATGGTCATGCATGGAAAAGAGGAGCGGTTAGTCGGTAGTAATTAGTTACTAGCAAGAACAACCGAAAGCCATCATCTACCGACTAACTACTAATGACTAATAACTAAACGGAGACAACCATGAACATACCCAGCCTCGACTTCGGACTTGGCGAAGACATCAACCTGCTGCGCGACGCGGTGAAGGCCTTTGCCGACGCCGAAATCGCGCCGCGCGCCGCCGAGATCGACCGCGTCAACGAATTCCCCGCCGACCTGTGGAAAAAGTTCGGCGACATGGGCCTGCTCGGCATGACCGCCGGCGAGGAATACGGCGGCACCAACATGGGCTACCTGGCCCATATCGTCGCACTGGAGGAAATCTCCCGCGCCTCGGCTTCGGTCGGCCTGTCCTACGGCGCCCACTCCAACCTGTGCGTGAACCAGATCCGCCGCAACGGTACGGAAGCGCAGAAGCAGAAATACCTGCCCAAGCTGATTTCCGGCGAGCACGTCGGCGCGCTGGCCATGTCCGAGCCGAACGCCGGGTCCGACGTGGTGTCGATGAAGCTGCGCGCCGACAAGAAGGGTGACCGCTACGTGCTGAACGGCGCCAAGATGTGGATCACCAACGGCGGCGATGCCGACACCCTGGTCGTCTATGCCAAGACCGACATCGACGCCGGCGCCAAGGGCATGACCGCCTTCATCGTCGAAAAAGGCATGAAGGGCTTCACCCACGGCACCCACCTCGACAAGCTGGGCATGCGCGGCTCCAACACCTTCCCGCTGTTCTTCGACGACTGCGAAGTGCCGGAGGAAAACGTGCTGGGCGGCGTCGGCAACGGCACCAAGGTCCTGATGTCCGGCCTCGACTACGAGCGCGCCGTGCTGTGCGGCGGCCCGCTCGGCATCATGGCGGCCTGCATGGACGTCGTCGTCCCCTACCTGCACGAGCGCAAGCAGTTCGGCCAGGCCATCGGCGAATTCCAGCTGATGCAGGGCAAGGTCGCCGACCTGTATTCGACCTGGCAGGCCACCCGCGCCTACGTCTATGCCGTGGGCCGCGCCTGTGATGCCGCCGATCATGCCCGCACCCTGCGCAAGGATGCGGCCGGGGCGATTCTCTACTCTGCTGAAAAGGCGACCTGGATGGCCGGTGAGGCGATCCAGACGCTGGGCGGTGTCGGTTATACCAACGAATATCCGACGGGCCGCCTGTGGCGAGACGCTAAACTATACGAGATTGGCGCCGGCACGTCCGAGATCCGCCGCATGCTGATCGGCCGCGAACTGTTCGCGGAAACCGCATAACTCGCTCCCGCCGGACTTCCGACGGGAGTCCGGCCTTTGGAGCAACACTTCATGACCATTACCCTTCGCACCCTCACCGCCAACGATACCGAAGCACTGGAGCAGGTTCGCCAGTACTTCCGCAACTACGCGGCCTGGCTGGGCGTCGACCTGTCCTACCAGAACTTCGACCAGGAGATGGCCAACCTGCCCGGCGCCTATTCGCCGCCGCAGGGCCGCCTGTTCTTCGCCGAAGTCGATGGGAAGCCGGCCGGCTGCGTCGGCGTCCGCCCGTTGCCCGACAGCGACGGCGTGTGCGAAATGAAGCGCCTCTACGTCGAACCGGAAGCGCGCGGCCATGGCGTCGGTGCGGCACTGGCCCTGGCCGCCATCAAGGCAGCCAAGGAAATCGGCTATCGCAAGCTGATGATCGACACCCTGCCCAACATGCGCATGGCCGTGAAGCTGTACCGCGAATTGGGCTTCACCGAGGCGCCGAACTACTACCAGACGCCGGTCGAAGGCACCATGTTCATGGCGCTCGACCTCGACAACTGGTCGGAAGAGGAAGTGCGCAACGAGAACCTGTCGCACCTGTTCGATTTCAACCGCGCCTGGGCCCGCCAGATGCAGGAAGTCGACCCGACCTACTTCGACCGTCTGGCCAAGCTGCAGACGCCGCAATTCCTGTGGATCGGCTGTTCCGACTCGCGCGTGCCGGCCAACCAGATCGTCGGCCTGCTGCCGGGTGAGGTCTTCGTACACCGCAACGTCGCCAACCTGGTGCTGCACACCGACATGAACTGCCTGTCGGTGATCCAGTACGCGGTCGATGTCCTGAAGGTCAAGCACATCATGGTCGTCGGCCACTACGGCTGCGGCGGCGTCCTGGCAGCACTGCAGAAGGCGCGCGTCGGCCTGGTCGATTTCTGGCTCGACAACGTCAAGCGCGTGCATGACAAGTACCTGGACCAGGTCAACAGCCTGCCGGAAGAGCAGCGCCACGACCGCCTGTGCGAGCTGAACGTGCTCGAGCAGGTGTCCAGCCTGTGCAACACCCCGGTCGTCAAGGACGCCTGGGCGCGCGGCCAGGACCTGACCATCCACGGCTGGGTCTATGGCCTGAAGGATGGCCTGGTGCACGACCTCGGCATCACCGTCGACTGCCCGCAAGATTTGCATGCCCGTTACGACGCCGCCCTCAAGGCGCTGGAGTGCCGGGATTGTTGAATGACTAAACCCTAACTCACCAAGGAGAGCCTCTCATGTCCGATCCCATCGTTATCGTTTCTGCCGCCCGTACCGCCATGGGCAGCTTCCAGGGAGGCTTTTCCAGCCTGAGCGCGCCGCAACTCGGCGCCGCGGCGATCAAGGCCGCCGTCGAGCGCGCCGGCATCGACGCCGCGCTGGTCGAGGAAGTGCTGATGGGCTGCGTGCTGCCGGCCGGCCTCGGCCAGGCACCGGTGCGCCAGGCCTCGCTGCTCGCCGGCCTGCCGCTGTCGGCCGGTTGCGCCATGGTCAGCAAGGTCTGCGGTTCCGGCATGAAAGCGACCATGATCGGCCACGACGGCATCCTCGCCGGCTCTTCGGCGATCACCGTCGTCGGCGGCATGGAGTCGATGACCAACGCCCCCTATCTGCTGCCCAAGGCCCGCGGCGGCTACCGTCTCGGCCACGGCCAGATGCTCGACCACATGTTCTTCGACGGCCTGGAAGATTCCTACTCCAAGGAAACCAAGGGCCGCCTGATGGGTACCTTCGCCGAAGATTGCGCCGGCAGCTACGGCTTCACCCGTGAAGACCAGGACGCCTACGCCATCCGGTCGACCACCCGCGCCATCGAAGCCTCCAACAACGGCGCCTTCGCCTGGGAAATCGCCCCGGTCACCGTCGCCGGGCGCAAGGGCGATGTCGTGATCGACAAGGACGAAGGCCCGTTCGCCGTCAATGTCGACAAGATCCCGACCCTGAAGCCAGCCTTCAAGAAGGACGGCACGGTCACCGCCGCCAACTCCTCATCGATTTCCGACGGCGCCGCCGCGCTGGTCCTGATGCGCGCCTCCAAGGCAGCCGAACTGGGCCTCAAGCCGATCGCGAAGATCGTCGGCCACGCCACCAACGCCAACACCCCGGCCCTGTTCCCGACCGCCCCGGTCGGCGCCATGCAGAAGATGCTGGCCAAGGCGGGCTGGACGGTAAATGACGTCGACCTGTGGGAAATCAACGAAGCCTTCGCCGTCGTCACGATGGCCGGCATCCACGACATGAAGCTCGACCCGGCCAAGGTCAACGTCAATGGCGGCGCCTGTGCGCTCGGCCACCCGATCGGCGCATCCGGCGCCCGCATCCTGGTCACCCTGCTCGGCGCCCTCAAGGCCCGCGGCGGCAAGCGCGGCATCGCCTCGCTGTGTATCGGCGGCGGCGAAGCGACCGCACTGGCAGTGGAAATGCTGTAAGTGCCGCAACAGGCTGGCACCACTACCTATCTCAAGCTGATCGGCACCATGTTCATGTGGGGAGGAACCTGGATTGCGGGGCGTGTCGTGGCGCAAGAATTGACTGCGCCGCTGGCCGCCCCGGCCATCCGTTTTCTGCTCGCCGGACTGGCGCTGGCCGGCTTCGCACTGGCTACCGAGGGACGCATCCCGCGTCCGCGCACGGGCCGCGAATGGGGCGTGGTGACTGGCCTGGCCATGACCGGCATTTTCATCTACGCGCTGTGTTTTTTTTATGGCCTGAAGCACATCACTGCCGGCCAGGGCGCGCTGGTCGTCGCCCTGAACCCGGTCATGGTCGCCCTCGGCGCCTGGTTTTTCGGTCAGGAGCGGATGACGCCCGTCAAGCTGGCCGGCATCGCCATCGCCTGCCTGGGCTGCCTGACCGTGATCGGCCACGGCAACCCGCTCGCCCTGCTGCACGGCTCGGTCGGCATCGGCGAATGGCTGATCCTCGGCTGCGCGCTGTCGTGGACGGCCTATACCTTCATCGGCCGGCAAGCGACGAAGTCCCTTTCACCGCTGGCAGCAACGCTCTACGCCAGCCTGATCGGCGCGCTGCTGCTCGGCATCACCGCCTGGCTGCAGGGCGGCACCAACCTCGCCGCCTGGTCCTGGCGGGTCTGGGCCAGCGTGGCCTTCCTGGCCATCGGCGGCACGGCCCTCGCCTTCACCTGGTTTGCCGACGGCGTACGGCGCATCGGCGCCGCCAAGGCCTCGGTATTCGTCAATCTGGTCCCGGTCTTCGCCGTGCTGCAGGCTGCCGTCCTGCTCGACGAGCGGCTCGGCCTGGCCGTACTCGGCGGCGGCCTGCTGGTCATCGCCGGTGTCTGGCTGACAACAAATTTTTCGGAGAGAACTGCATGATCCTCACACAAGAACAGGAAATGATCCGCGACTCGATGCGTGCCTTCGCGCAGGAGCGCCTCGCCCCCTTCGCCGCCGAATGGGACAAGCACCACACCTTCCCGGCCGACGCGCTGAAGGAACTGGGCGAACTCGGCGCCATGGGCATGTGCGTGCCCGAGGAATGGGGCGGCGCCGGCATGGACTACATGTCGCTGGTGCTGACCCTGGAAGAAATCGCTGCTGGTGACGGCGCCACCTCGACCATCGTCTCGGTGCAGAATTCGCTGGCCTGCGGCATCACGCAGAAATACGGCACCGACGCACAGAAGGAAGAATGGCTGAAGCCGCTGGCCCGCGGCCAGAAGCTCGGCTGCTTTTGCCTGACCGAGCCGCACACCGGCTCCGATGCTGCCGCCATCACCACCCGCGCCGACCGCGACGGTGACCATTTCGTGCTGAACGGCGTCAAGCAGTTCATCACCACCGGCAAGCACGCCCACATGGCCATCGTCTTCGCGGTGACCGACAAGGCCGCCGGCAAGAAGGGCATTTCCTGCTTCCTGGTGCCGACCGACACCCCGGGTTTCATCGTTGGCCGCACCGAAGACAAGATGGGCCAGCATGCGTCCGACACCGTGCAGATCATCTTTGAAAACTGCCGCGTGCCGGCTTCCGCCCTGCTCGGCAAGGAAGGCGAAGGCTACAAGATCGCTCTCTCCAACCTCGAAGCCGGCCGCATCGGCATCGCTGCCCAGAGCATCGGCATGGCCCGCGCCGCCTTCGAAGCCGCTGTGCGATACGCCAAGGAACGCGTCACCTTCGGCGTGCCCATCATCGAACATCAGGCGGTCAATTTCCGCCTGGCCGACATGAACACCCTGCTCGACGCCGCCCGCCTGATGGTCTGGCGTGCCGCGCAACTGAAGGACGCCGGCAAGCCCTGCCTGAAGGAAGCCTCGATGGCCAAGATGTTTGCCTCGGAAGCCGCCGAGAAGATCGCCTCCGATGCCATCCAGATCCATGGCGGCGTCGGCTACACCAGCGACTTCCCGGTCGAGCGCATCTACCGCGACGTGCGCATTTCGCAGATCTACGAAGGCGCCAACGACATCCAGCGCCTTGTCATCGGGCGCAGCATCGCCGCCGAGTAAGCCCAACCACGCGGTCGACCGGAACAACCAAGAAATTCCGGCGACCGCTGCCAACAGAGACGGAGACAAGACATGAGCGCTACCGACAAGGCCCCTATCGACTTCTGGTTCGATTTTTCGAGCCCCTACGGCTACCTGATGAGCGAGCGGATCGATGCCGTCGCCGCCAAATACGGCCGCAAGGTGCGCTGGCACCCGGTGCTGCTGGGCGTCATCTTCCAGGCCACCGGCTCGCGCCCGCCGGCCGACGGGGTGAGCGCCAAGGGCAAGTACATGCTCCGGGACTTCCACCGCTCGGCCCGCCACATGGGCATACCGTACAACCCGCCCAGCCGCTTCCCGCTGCCGACGCAGAACGCCGCCCGCGCCTACTACTGGCTGCACGGCCAGGACTGCGCGCTGGCCCGCCGCTTCGCCCACGCCGTCTATCGCGGCTTCTTCGTGGACGACCTCGATATTTCGTCGCCGGATACGGTGCTCGACATCGCCGCTGGGCTGGCAATCGACCGCGAACAGCTGGCGATCGCCCTGCAAACGCCCGAGGTCAAGGCCCGCCTCAAGGACGAATGCGACAAGGCGCTGGCTGCCGGGGTCTTCGGTTCGCCGCACGTGGTGATTGACGGCGAAGCCTTCTTCGGCGCCGACCGTCTGGCGCAGATCGAACACTGGCTGGATACCGGCGGATTCTAAGCGACGGCTTTTGAGCAAAACATGAAACGACTCTGCGTCTTCTGCGGCTCCAACGCCGGCCACAACCCGATCTACCGCGCCGAGGCCGAAAAGCTCGGCCGCCTGCTCGCCGCCCGCGGCATCGAACTGGTCTATGGCGCCGGCAATATCGGCCTGATGGGCGCCGTCGCCGATGCCTGCCTGGAAGGCGGCGGCACGGTCATCGGCGTCATCCCGGAAGCCTTGATGGGCAAGGAAGTGGCCGGCCGCGCCGTCGATCACCGGGCGCTGACGCGCATCGAGGTGGTCGATTCCATGCATACCCGCAAGGCCCGCATGGCCGAGCTGGCCGACGGCTTCATCGCCCTGCCCGGTGGCTTCGGCACCTTCGAGGAATTCTGCGAAATCCTCACCTGGGGCCAGCTTGGCTTCCACACCAAGCCGATGGGCCTGCTCAACGTGAACGGTTTCTACGACCCGCTGCTCGCCATGTTCGACCGCGCGGTAGCCGACGGCTTCCTGCGCGCCCAGAACCGCGCCATGGCCTTGGCCGACACCGATATCGAGCGCCTGCTCGACCAGATGATGGCCTACCGGCCGGAGCCGGTCAGCAAGTGGCTGAAAGGCAGTAGCGAGTTATGAGTAATTAGTCACTAGCAAAACCACGCTCCCTGCCGCTAACAACTAGTAACTAAAAACTAACAACTAGGACGAGACATGACTACCCTGAAAACCCAACTGAATCCGCGGTCGGCCGATTTCCAGGCCAATGCGGCGGCCATGGCGGCGGTCGTTGCCGACCTGCACGACAAGGTCGACAAGATCGCCCTCGGCGGCCCGGAAGCCGCCCGCCAGAAGCATCTGGCCCGCGGCAAGCTGCTGCCTCGCGAGCGGGTCAACGGCCTGCTCGACCCCGGCACGCCCTTCCTTGAAATCGGCCAGTTCGCGGCCTACGGGATGTACGGCGGCGACGTGCCGGCGGCGTCGGTGATCGCCGGCATCGGCCGCGTCGAAGGCGTCGAGTGCATGATCGTCGCCAACGACGCCACCGTGAAGGGCGGAACCTACTACCCGCTGACCGTCAAGAAGCACCTGCGCGCCCAGGAAATCGCCCTCGAAAACCGCCTGCCCTGCGTCTATCTGGTCGATTCCGGCGGCGCCTTCCTGCCCATGCAGGACGAGGTCTTCCCGGACAAGGAGCACTTCGGCCGCATCTTCTTCAACCAGGCCAACCTGTCGGCGCAAGGCATTCCGCAGATCGCCGTCGTCATGGGCTCGTGCACGGCCGGCGGCGCCTACGTGCCGGCCATGTGCGACGAGTCGATCATCGTCAAGAACCAGGGCACCATCTTTTTGGGCGGCCCGCCGCTGGTCAAGGCCGCC
>DATGXM010000453.1:0-15442 GCA_035298985.1 Azonexus sp.
GGCTGCCCCGGTGGCAGCCGCTCTCCCGGCACCTCCCCGGGCATGTCATAAACAGAGAACAGCGATATGGAAAAACAAAACAAGATCGTCGGTGGCCTGACCCTGATTTCCCTGGTCTGCCTGGTCGTCGCCTATTTCGCCCCCATCTGGTGGGTTTCGCTCACCGCGCCGAATTATCCGCCGGATGCTTTCCCCGATGGTATCCGCATCCATTTCCATTTCGACGGTGTCTATAACGGCTGCAAGGCGGCCGGCAAGGGCACACGCATGGCCAACGAGATTATCCAGAAGGATCTCGAAGCCACGGACGAGCGCTATAACCCGATTACCGACGCTAAGAAGGACGTCGACAAGGGTGCCGAAGGCCTCGACTGCGTCCATGAAATGAACACCATCAACCACTACGTCGGCATGTTCCCGATCGCCACCGGCGCGCCGGTCGAAAAGCCGCTGGCCAAGTTTTTCTTCGGCTTCTTCGCAGTCATGATGATCGCCTTCGCACTGACCAAGAAGAAGGCCCGCATCATGACGCTGACCATCGGTTTTGCCGCCGTCGCCGCCTGGATGCTGGTCGACCAGTTCGTCATGGGTCACCTGGCCAGCCACGTCGACCACTACGTGCAGGAAGCCGGCACCTTCTTCAAGGAACCGGACAAGATCCGGATCTGGGGCGACAACGTCACCCTGTATTCCAAGATCGCCATCTTCGGCCTGATTGCCGTCATGGGCGTGGTCATCGCGGCCACCGCGATGATCCGCTCCTTCCAGCTGCTATTGGCCCTGGTTCCGGCCCTGTTGCCGCTCTTCTTCGTCATCACTTACGCCGGCTGGCTGTGGTTCTTCGGCCACAACCTGCATCCGTGGGGTGCCTTCACGGTCAAACCCTTCATGCCGACGGTTTTTGGCGAAGGCAAGGTCGCCCAGTTCTCGACCTTCTCCTATCCATACTGGGGCTACGGCCTGCTGGTCGTCATCTTCGCCTGCATGATGCTGGCCCTGCTGATCCGCCGCAAGCAATTGCGCGAAGGCAGCGTCGAGTAAGCCTTGTGAGCACCCTGCACCACCTGGCCAGGCTCGGCCTGGCCTCCGCCCTCCTCCTGGTCTTCACCCCCGGCATTTCGGAAACCCAGTCCGAACCGCCGGCCGGCATGGGGGCCCGCGCCGATGTCGACCGCCCGAAACCGACCTTCATGCTGCACGAGCGCGACAAGCGCGTGCATGGCCTGAAGCCCTTCCAGGACCTGGTCGACCAGGCCGAACCGGGCTCGGTCATCAAGCCGCCGCCCGGTAATTACGCCGGCCCGGTCATCATCAACAAGCCGTTGACCATCGAAGGGGACGGCAAGGTCACCATCGATGCCGGCGACCGGGGAACGGTGATGATCATCAATGTCGGCGATGTCACGCTGCGCGGCGTTCACCTGACCGGATCGGGCGATTCGCACGATACCGACGACTCCTGCCTCGATGTCCGCGGCGACCGCAACACCATCGAGAACGTGCAAGTCGACAACTGCTTGTTCGGCATCGACCTGAAGCAGGTCAACCACAGCACGGTCAAGAACAACAGCATCCGCTCCAAGGACCGCGAGCTGGGCGTACGCGGCGATGGCCTGCGCCTGTGGTACAGCAACGACAACCTGATCGAAGGCAACCAGATCATCGATTCGCGCGACATGGTAGCCTGGTACTCGCACCGCAACACCTACCGCAACAATATCGGCAAGCGCAGCCGCTACTCGATTCACTTCATGTTCGCCAACGACAATATCGTCGAGGGCAACCGCTTCTACGACAATGCCGTCGGCGTCTATTTCATGTACACCGAAGGCGGAACGGTGCGCAACAACGTCATTTCCCACGCCACCGGTGCCACCGGTATGGGCGTCGGCTTCAAGGAAGCCTCCGGGACGATCATCGAGAACAACGAGATCATCTACTGCGCCATCGGCATCGGTTCCGACCTGTCGCCTTTCCAGCCCGACTCGACCATCGAAATCCGCGGCAACCGTTTTGCCTATAACGGTATCGGCGTCCAGTTCAACAGCGAAACCGGCGGCAACCGGGTCGTCGACAACATTTTCGAAGGCAACCTGACCCAGGTAAGCTATGGCTCCCGCAGCAACGCAGCCGGCAAGAACTATTGGGAAGGCAACTACTGGGACGATTACCAGGGCTTCGACCGCAATGGCGACGGCATTGGCGACAATGCTCACGAATTGATGTCCTATGCCGACCAAATCTGGATGGAAATGCCGGTTGCCCGCTTCTTCCGCAGCTCACCGGTCATGGAACTGCTCGACTTCCTCGAGCACCTGGCCCCCTTCTCGACCCCGGATCTGATTCTGCGCGACGAGAAACCCCGTTTCGTCAAACCGACCAAGGTAGCCATCTCATGAGCGACGAAAGCCCGGACAGCGACGATCGCAAGCCTGCCGCCAGCAACACGCCAGCGGTATCGATCGCCAAGAAGCAGACGAACCGGCGTCGCGTCCTGCGCACCATCCTGCTTACCGGCGGGGTTCTCGGTGCCGCCATGTCCGGCTTTCTCCCCCTGGTTTATTCGCAGAAGAAGCGCCTGCGTCCGCCCGGCGCGCTCGATGAAAAGGATTTCCTGGCCAGCTGCATCAAGTGCGGCCAGTGCGTACAGGTCTGCCCGGTCTCGGCGATCAAGCTGGCTGACCTGGTCGATGGCATGGGCGTCGGCACACCGATGATCGATGCCCGTAGCCAGGCCTGCGATTTCTCCTGCGATGCCGTACAGTGCATTCTCGCCTGCCCGACCGGCTCGCTGACCTATCACAAGCCGAACTTTCTGCCCGTCCGCAGCGGCGCTCAGCTGTCGGCCAAGCCCATCCTGCTCGCCAAGGAAAAGGACGCCGAGCCGACGCTGAACCTGAACGAGCGCATCGGCGTCGCCCGCCTGGTCCGCCCGGAAGCCTGCCTGGCCATCCAGGGCAAGGGCTTCAAGGGGCAGACGCGAGGCGCCGGCTTCACCGGCAAGATGCGCTACATGGACGTCGACCGCTGGAAGCCGATCAAGATCGCCGACCATCCCTACGACGTCGCCGAATGCGACCTGTGCGCCCGCGAATGCCCGATCAAGGGAGCCATCTCCATCGAAACCGTCTTCGCCCCGGACGGCACCCAGCGCAAGTCGCCGGTCGTCCACGAAGCCTGTGTCGGCTGCGGCGTCTGCGAAATGGTCTGCCCGGTCGAACCCACCGCCATCGCCGTTGAAGCCCGGGAGGTCTGGAAAGCATGAGCGATCTCCTCAAACGCCGCTTCGTCGACCAGATCAAGGTCCTCTTCGGCCAGGACCCGGCCAAGCCGACCAAGCCGGAAGACATCAGCCCGGCCGCCCAGAAGATCCATTTCTACAAGAAGGGCAACCGCGACCTGATCGCCGAGAAAGTGCATGCCCGGGCCCATGCCACGCCCAGCCACAAATGGCGCAACCGGCGCTGGGCGACGCTGATCTTCGCCAACCTGCTGTTCGCGCTGTCCTTCGCGCTGGATATCCAGATTCTCGAAGGCGCACTGACCGCGTCGCGCTTCGTCGGTTTCCACCTGATCGACCTGAACTCGGCATTGCAGGTCATGCTCGCCCACAAGCACATCATCAACAACCTGCTGATCGGCACCGGGACGGTGCTGGTGCTGTGGGTGCTGCTCGGCGGGCGCACCTTCTGCTCATGGGTTTGCCCCTACCACCTGCTGGCCGAATGGGCCGAGAAGCTGCACCTCTTCCTGGTCAAGAAAAAGCTGGTCACCGACCAGACCATGGATCGCCGCCTGCGCACCCTGTTCTGGATCGTTTTCGCCCTGCTCGCGCTGGGCACCGGCTACACCGTCTACGAGTCCATCTCGCCGACCGGCATCGTTTCCCGCGCCCTGATCTACGGCCCGGGCCTGGCCATGCTGTGGGTCCTCGCCCTGCTCTTCTTCGAAGTCTTCTTCTCGCGCCGCGCCTGGTGCCGCTACGCCTGCCCGATCGGCCTGACCTACGGCGTGGTCGGCATCTTCTCGCCGGTCCGCATCAAGTACACGCTGGACGGCTGTTTCCACGAAGGCGACTGCCGCAAGGTCTGCCTGGTGCCGCATGTGCTGGACACCGTGATCAAGGGGCGGGCTGTCGAAACCGAAGTGCCGATCGGCCCGGATTGCACGCGCTGCGGCCTGTGCGTCGATACCTGCCCGACCGGTTCGCTGACCTTCGAAGTCAAGGGGCTGTCGAAACTGATGTAAGCCCACCCCGGCCTGCCGAACGGCAGGCCCGGTAAGGATCGGCGACATGACGGATTTTTGATCGAAATTCAATGCCACGTCAGGCACCGCCCCTATAATCGCTCCCCATGATCCAGTTCAAGCAAGTTGCCAAGACTTTCCGCAAGGCCCGGGTACTCGACGGCATCAGCCTCGACATCGGCATCGGCGAGCGGATTGCCCTGATCGGCTCCAACGGCGCCGGCAAGACCACCCTGATCCGCTGCCTGCTCGGCGAATACACGCACGACGGCAACGTCGCCATCAACGGCCTCGATCCGCGCAGCAACCGCACGGCTGTGCTCGGCAAGATCGGTTTCGTGCCGCAACTGCCGCCGCCGCTCAAGATGCCGGTCGGCCAACTGATCGATTTCTCCGCCTCGCTGTGCGGCACCGACCCGCAGCGCATCCACGCCATTGCCAAGCGGCTCGGCCTGAATGTCGAGGAAATCCTGTCCCGCCAGTTCGTCCGCCTGTCGGGCGGCATGAAGCAGAAGCTGCTGATCGCCATCGCGCTGGGCCGCGACGCACAGGTGCTGGTCATGGACGAACCAGCTGCCAACCTCGACCCCGAGGCGCGCAAGATTTTCTTCGACCTGCTGGCCGAACGCCTGCACGACGCGACCATGATCATTTCCAGCCACCGTCTGGACGAGGTCTCATCGCTGGTCAATCGCGTCATCGAAATGGACATGGGCAAGGTCGTCCTCGACGACAAGGTGGAAGACGACGTCGCCCTGACCGATACGCTGGCCTGCCGCATCGTCCTCAAGCGGTTCGAGCCGGCCTTCGCCAAGGCCCTGGACGGCTGGAGTATCAAGGCGGCCGCTGACAACGAACTGCTGTGGGAAGGAACCCTCGCCGGCCCCGACCGTCTACGCTTCCTCGGCATCATTTCGCGCTATACCGCGCTGGTTGCCGACCTGTCGCTATCCGAGAACTGACATGTGCCATCCTCGTCGCCGCGAGTTCCTGAGCCGCATCGGCATCGGCGGCCTGCTGCTGACGCCGCTCGCCGCGGTGCTCTCCGGCTGCAAGAAAGGCGGCTGGCCGGACGACATGGTCGAGATCAAATGGGATCGCGACACCTGCACGCGCTGCAGCATGGTCATTTCCGACCGTCGCTTCGCCTGCGAAGTGCGCGGCGGCCCGGACAATGCCGCGTTCAAGTTCGACGACCCCGGTTGCATGGCTTTCTGGCTCAAGGAAAAGGCCGAAAAATACCCGTGGCTGGCCGATGCCGCCACCAAAATATGGATCGCCGATTTCGACAGCAAGAGCCGTGACGAAATGCGCTGGCTCGAACCGCGCCGCGCCCAATTCGTGGCCCGCAGCTCGCCGATGGGTTACAACTATGCCGCCGTCGCCATGCCGATGCCCGGCAGCCTCGATTTCACCGACATGCGCCAGCACGTACTGGCCAAAGGCAAGTAAATGAAACAACTGTGGCTCACTGCCAAACTCGATATCGTCGAATCCCTGCGCGCCCGCTGGTTCCAGATCTACACCCTGGTCTTCGGTGGCATCGTCGCGCTGCTCTTCGTCTTCGGCCTTACCGAATCGCGCGTCCTCGGCTTCATCGGCCTGTCGCGCCTGCTGGTCACCTACATCCAGCTGACCATGGCCATCCTGCCCATCTTCGTGCTGATCACCACCGTCCGCTCGGTGGCCGGCGACCGCGAGGCGGGCGTCTTCGAATACCTGCTGTCGCTCCCCGTGTCGCTCGCCGCCTGGTTCTGGGGCAAGATCATCGGGCGCTACATCGTCGTCTTCGCACCGGTCTTCCTGGCCATGCTCGGCGCCGTGATCTGGGCCACCATCGCCGGCATCGACGTGCCGTGGGACATGTTCGGCTACTACACCGCGCTGCTCGCCGTGATGGCCATGTGCTTCCTCGGCATCGGCATGCTGATCTCGTCGGTGGCGCGCAGCACCGACATGGCGCAGGGTGCCGCCTTCATGGTCTGGCTGGTTCTGCTGCTCTTCCTCGACCTGATCCTGCTCGGCGTCATGATCCAGGGCAAGGTCGCCCCGGAAGTCGCCGTCACGCTGGCGCTGGCCAACCCGCTGCAGGTTTTCCGCACCGCCGCGCTGGCCCTTTTCGACCCGCAACTGATCGTGCTCGGCCCGTCGGCCTACGTCATCCTCGATCTGTTCGGCGCCGCCGGCTACAAGGTCTTCGCCCTCGCCTACCCGGCCGCGCTCGGCCTGCTCAGCACGACGGCCGGCTATTTCCTATTCCGCCGCGGCGATCTGCCATGAACAAGTCCATCGGCAAGCCCATCACCGCCCTGGTGTTCGCATTATTCTCGGCGCTGGTGACAGCGCAGGAAATGCCTTCTTCCGCCCCGTTGTTTGCCGCCACGCTCAACGATCTGGACGACAAGCCGGTCGCCCTGGAGCGCTACAAGGGCAAGCCGCTGGTGGTCAATTTCTGGGCGCGCTGGTGCGGCCCCTGCAGGGCCGAGATTCCGGAACTGATCAAATTCCGTAATGCCCACAAGGGCAAGATCGAGGTGCTCGGCATCGGCATTGAGGACAAGGCCGAACCGGCCAAGGAATTCGCCAAGGCCTACGACATGGATTACCCAGTCTTCGTCGCCAAGGAACAAGGCATCCCGCTGATGCAGACGCTCGGCAACACCAAGGCCGGCCTGCCTTACACGCTGTTCATCGACCGCAATGGCCAGGTCATCAGCAAGAAAATGGGCACCATCAAGAAGCCCGACCTCGATGCTGTTGAAGGCATGTTGCTCAAGAAATGACGGTAAAGTGACCTGAGTCACAGACACCCGCTCTGTTGAGCACTACAGTCGCTCCGATCGAAAGCAATCCTCTCGGAGAGACCCATGAAAACCACTCGTCTCGCATCTGCTCTTCTCTTGGCCGGCTTCTTTTCCGGCGCAGTCCTGGCTGACGGTCTACGCTTCCTGCCGGGACACGAATCCGGCTTCAAGTTCGAGCCGACCCTTGCCGTGACCGGTGGCGTCATGAATGCCAAGGCCGCCAATGACGACACCAATTTTGTCTATGGCCTGGATTTCAACATGAATTGCGGCCTGATACAGACAACCGACAACCGCATCCGCACCCACATCCAGATCAACCATACCAACGAATCAGGCGTCAAAGCGACCTCCTTCGAGCTTTCGCCGCGTTATACCTTGCCCCTCGGTAGCGGCTTTTCGATCGGTGCCGGTCCGGTCCTCGGCATGGTGAAGGCCGACAACGGCATCGCCGACAAGAACCTGTTCGCCTACGGGGCGGTGATTGGCGCCAACTACCGCAAGGGTATGTACTACTCGGGCCTCGACCTGCGCTATCTCAACACGAACGAACGCGATCACGTCGAATTCGAAAACTGGGCATTGATCGCCAAGGTCGGTATCAATTTCTGAGTACAAACATCCGGAACAACCAAGCGGCCTTTACGGCCGCTTTTTTCGCCTGGAAAGCCGATAAAGAAAAGGGGCCCGAAAGCCCCAAAAGCTTGATGCTTTCATGCTGAAGCAGCAGATTGCCGTCGGTCAGAACAATTCGTTGCCGCTCATGCCAGCAATCGCCGCGTCGCCAGCCATCACCGTTTCGGCAAAGGCGCCGGCCTGCGGCAGCAGTTGATCGGCGTAGAAGCGGGCGGTGGCGAGCTTGGCGCGGTAGAAGGCCTGATCGCCCTCGCCCTTGCCCAGATAGCCAGTTGCCGCCAGGGCGGCCTTGCCCATCAGCCAGCCGCCGCAGACGGTGACAGCCAGATGCAGATAGGGAACGGCAGCAGTCAGGACGCCTGACAAGCCGCTGCGGGCATTGGCGGCCAGCCATTCGGTCGCTTCCGTCCATGACTTGAGCGCCACGCCGAGACGTTGGCCGATGGCCTGCAGATCCGGATTGCCGGAGGCGGCCAGCGCCTTGACGGTGGCGTAGACCTCGCCGAAGACTACCTTGGCCGTCGCTCCCTGGTCGCGCATCAGCTTGCGGAACAGCAGGTCGTTGGCCTGGATGCCGGTAGTGCCTTCGTAGATGGTGGTGATGCGCGAATCGCGCCAGTGCTGGGCGGCGCCGGTTTCCTCGATGAAGCCCATGCCGCCGTGGATCTGGATGCCGAGCGAAGTCACGTCCACGCCCATCTCGGTACCGCCGCCCTTGACGATGGGGATCATGAATTCGGCCAGCCATAGCTGGCGCTTGCCTTCCTCGGTATGCCCTGCGGCATGCGCCCGGTCGAGCAGGCCGGAGGTGTAGTAGGCCATGGCACGGCAGGCTTCAACGCGGCACTTCATCAACATCAGCATGCGGCGGATATCGGGGTGCTTGTCGATGCTGACCAAGGCTTCGCCGGTGATGGCATCGCGACCCTGCTTGCGCTCGCGGGCATAACCGAGCGCCTGCTGGTAGGCGCGTTCGCCGAGGGCGATGCCTTGCAGGCCGACGCCGAGGCGGGCTTCGTTCATCATGATGAACATGTATTCGAGGCCACGATTCGCCTCGCCGAGCAGGTAGCCGACGGCGCCGCCGCCGAAGTTGCCGTTGTCGCCATAGGCCATGACGCAGGTCGGGCTGGCATGGATGCCGAGCTTGTGCTCGATCGACACGCAGTAGGCGTCGTTGCGGGCGCCGAGCGAACCGTCGGCATTGACCAGGAACTTCGGCACCAGGAACATCGAGATGCCCTTCACGCCGGCCGGGGCGTCGGGCAGGCGGGCGAGCACGAGGTGGACGATGTTGTCCGTCATGTCGTGGTCGCCGTAGGTGATGAAAATCTTCTGGCCGAACACCTTGTAGCTGCCGTCGGCCTGCGGTTCGGCGCGGGAACGGATCAGCGCGAGATCGGAACCGGCCTGCGGCTCGGTCAGGTTCATCGTGCCGGTCCATTCGCCGGTAATCATCTTTTCCAGGTAGACGGATTTCAGCTCGTCGCTGGCGCAGGTGAGTAGCGCTTCGACCGCCCCCGTAGTCAGCAAGGGGCCGAGTGAGAAGGACAGGCTGGCCGAGCAGACCATTTCCTTGACGGCCACGCCCAGCGTGTCGGGCAGCCCCTGGCCGCCGTACTCGGCGGGCGAGCTGATGCCGTTCCAGCCGGCCTCGCAAAAGGCCTTGTAGGCTTCCTTCCAGCCAGGCGGCGTGGTCACGCCGTTCGCGGTCAGCTTGCAGCCTTCCCGGTCGCCGACGCGGTTGAGCGGGGCCAGAACTTCGCCGGCGAATTTCGCTGCTTCGTCGAGAATGGCATCGGCGAGGTCGGGCGTCGCCTCCTCCAGGCCGGGAAGCTGGCTCAGTTCCCTGAAGCCGGCCAACTCGTCCATCGCGAATCGCATGTCCTTCACCGGGGCACGGTAGTCACTCATTGCTGTTGTTTCCTTTATGTCTTTTTCAGAATGGATTGCTGCACAGCGCAGCCTTGGCGCTGCGGTATTCCTGCTTGAGGCGGGCGACCAGTTCGGCCGTCGGCAATACCTCGTCGATGGTGCCGACGCCCTGTCCGGCGCCCCAGATATCCTTCCAGGCCTTCGCGGTATCGCGACTGCTGCCGAAGCTCATCGAGGTCTTGTCCTTCTCCGGCAGGTTGGCCGGATCGAGGCCGGCGGCGACGATGCTCTTCATCAGGTAGTTGCCATGCACGCCGGTAAAATACGGCGTGTAGACGACATCCTTGGCGGCCGATTCGAGTATGGCCTGCTTGTAGGCTTCGACAGCATTGGCTTCGGTTGTGGCGATGAAGCGGGTGCCGATGTAGGCGAAATCGGCGCCCATGGCCTGCGCCGCCAGGATGGCGCGGCCGTTGGTGATCGATCCGGACAACGCCAGCGGGCCGTCGTAAAACTTGCGGATTTCGCCGACCAGCGCAAAGGGACTCAGCGTCCCGGCGTGGCCGCCGGCCCCGGCGCAGACCAGGATCAGGCCATCGACACCCGCCTCCAGCGCCTTCTCGGCATGGCGGACGCTGATCACGTCATGAAACACCTTGCCGCCGTAGGCATGCACATGCGGCACGATCTGGGTCGGCGCCGACAGGCTGGTGATGATCAGCGGCACCTCGTGCTGCACGCACAATGCCATGTCGTGCTCCAGCCGCTCGTTGGACGGGTGGATGATCTGGTTGACGGCGAACGGCGCGGCATGCGGGTCAGCGGCCAGTTCGGCCTTGATCAGGGTCAGCCATGCATCGAGCAGTTCCTTGGGCCGGGCGTTGAGCGCCGGGAAGGAACCGATGACGCCGGCTTTGCACTGGGCGATGACCAGATCGGGATTGGATACGATGAACATCGGCGCGCAGATGGCGGGCAGCGTCAGGTTCTTGTTCAATGAAGCCGGTATTGGCATTACGCCCCCTCTTTCAGTGCGCGACGCAGGATCTTGCCGACGTTGGTACGCGGCAGGTCGTCGCGGAATTCGACGTGTCTGGGAATCTTGTAGCCGGTCAGCAGGCCGCGGCAGTGGTCGATCAGCATGCGCTCGGTGACTTTCGGGTCCTTGCGGACGACGAAAATCTTCACCGCTTCGCCGGAATGTTCGTCGGCGACGCCGATGGCCGCCACGTCCATCACCCCGGGGTGCATGGCGACGGCTTCCTCGACCTCGTTCGGATAGACGTTGAAACCGGAGACCAGGATCATGTCCTTCTTGCGGTCGACCAGGAAAACGAAGCCCTTTTTATCGACGTAGCCCATGTCGCCGGTACGCAGGAAACGATCGGGATAGAAGACCAGCGCGGTTTCGTCCGGCCGCTGCCAGTAGCCTTTCATGACCTGCGGACCGCGGATGCAGATTTCGCCGACCTGGCCGAGCGGCACTTCGTTGCCGTAATCGTCGCGGATCGACACTTCGGTCGACGAGATGGGCAGGCCGATGGCGCCGTTGAACTCGTGCATGTCGAGCGGATTGATGGTCGCCGCCGGCGAGGTCTCGGTCAGGCCGTAGGCCTGCAGCAAGGGCGTCCCGGTGACTTGCAGCCATTTGTCGGCTACCGGCCCTTGCACCGCCATGCCGCCGCCCAGCGTGACGCGCATGGTCGAGAAATCGAGCTTGGAAAATTCCGGGTTGTTGAGCAGCGCGTTGAACAGCGTATTGACGCCGGTCACCACCGTCACTGGGTACTTGCTCCACTCCTTGACGAAGCCCGGAATATCCCGCGGATTGGCGATCAGCAGGTTGCGGGCGCCGATCATCAGGAAGACCAGGCAGTTCGCGGTCAGCGCGAAGACGTGGTAGAGCGGCAAGGCGGTGACGATGAGTTCCTGCCCTTCGCGCACCACCGGCTTGATCCAGTTGTAGGCCTGGGTCACGTTGGAGGCGATATTGGCGTGGGTCAGCATCGCCCCCTTGGAAACGCCGGTCGTGCCGCCGGTGTATTGCAGGAAGGCGATGTCGTCCTGGGTCAGCGGCACCGGCTTCCAGCCTTGGCTACGGCCGATGGACAGCGCGCTGTTGAAGCCGATGGCCCCGGCGATCTTCCACGCCGGCACCAGCTTCTTGACGTGGCGCACCACGAAATTGACCACCACACCCTTGAGGCCAAGCATTTCGCCCATCGGCGTCACGATGACGTGCTTGAGCGCCGTATGGGCGATGACCTGCTGCAGCGTGTGGGCGAAGTTCTCGACGATAACGATGGCGACGGCGCCGGAATCCTTGAGCTGGTGTTCCAGTTCGCGCGGCGTGTACAGCGGATTGCAATTGACCACCACGCAGCCGGCGCGCAGGGTGCCGAACAGCGCCACCGGGTATTGCAGCAGGTTGGGCATCATCAGCGCGACGCGGTCGCCCTTCTTGAATCCCTTGGCCTGTAGCCAGCCGGCGAACGCCTTGCTTTCCTCGTCCAGCTGGCGATAGGTCATTTCCTTGCCCATGCTGATATAGGCGACCTGGTCGGCATAGGTCGCGCAGGCCTGCTCGAACAGCGCGACCAGCGACGGAATATGGTCGATATCGATTTCAGCCGGCACGCCTTCCGGGTAGCTTTGTAGCCAGATTTTTTCCATTTTTGTCTCCTCCTCCATTGTTTTGTCTAGCTGCCGAGCAGCGACTTCTTCAACGAGGCGTCTGCCGGCTTGTCGCCCAGCCAGACCTTGAGCAGGGCCTTGGCAAAGCCCGCACCGGCCACCTTGCCGCGCGATTCGCCGTTCTGGCTGACGGCCACGCCCTCATTCGAGAAGTCAATGGCGATGGTATCGCCTTCACGCACCTTGCCGATGGATTTCATGATGCCGGCAAGCTGTTCGGCCTGCCCTTTCATGTCGGCCAGTTCGGCCGGCGTGTGGTTGTTTTTCAGGCCTTCGTCGAGCGCTGTATGCAGGGAATCGGCATCCAGGTCGCGCAGCAGGCGCAGGACCATGCGGCGGGGGCTGGGGCTGTCGTAGATTGCCGGAGGCGTATTGGCCTTCTGCCCGACATACAGGGCGCCGACATAGACCTTGATGAACAGCTTGCTGCGCAGGCCGGCACCGTTCAGGACCAGCTCGCTGCTGCCGACCCGCAGCTTGTCGTCCACCTTGACGCCGGCCACCTCGGCCGCATGCAGGCCGGGCACCGCCATCAGGGCGGCGACCAGCGCCGCCTGGCGAACGCTTGTCGATGTAATCACGCTTTGTCTCCTCCACCGCTCTTTTGGCGGTAGTAATGTTTGTCGGCAATGTAGACCGTGCGCTCGACCACCGTATGCACCGTGCCGTGCCGGTCCTTCAGCTCGACCTGAAAGGTCCGCTCCAGCTCCGGGCTGCGCGCCAAGGTGGCACGGATATCGGCCAGTTCGTTATCGCTCAGTACGAAATCGGCATACAGGGTCGAAAAACCCGGCTTGCGGTAACGAATGCTCGCCGCCTTGTCCCAGACGATGTAGCCATCGCCCAGCGCGGCCATCAGCATCATCGGATGCGCCCCGTCGGTGATCGCGAACAGCGAACCGCCATACAGTGAGCCGACGATGTTCTTCGTCTTCCAGTTGAGCGGCAGGCGCACCCGGATGTGGCGCAGGTCCTGTGCCACATGGGTGACCCGGCCGCCGGTGCCGCGGAAGGCCGGATGGAAGTTGAATCCCATCCGCACCATCCGCGCCCGCCATGATGGCGGGAGTTTGGCGAGCCAAGCCGGTTTCACCCTCTTACAGCGCCTCGATGATGCCAGCAGCACCCATGCCGGTGCCGATACACATGCTGACCATGCCGTACTTGCCGCCGGTGCGCTTCAGGCCGTGGGCCAGCGTGGCGATCCGGATGGCACCGGTGGCGCCGAGCGGGTGGCCGAGGGCGATGGCGCCGCCGAGCGGATTGACCTTGTCCGGATTGAGGCCGAGTTCCTGCATCACCGCCAGCGACTGGGCGGCGAAGGCTTCATTCAGTTCGATCCAGTCGAGGTCGTCCTGCTTGATGCCGACCTGGGCCAATACCTTGGGGATCGCCGCAATCGGGCCGATGCCCATGATCTCCGGCGCCACGCCGCCGACGGCATAACCGGCGAAGCGGGCCAGCGGGGTCAGGTTGTGTTCGCGCAGGATCTTTTCGGAAACCAGCATGACCGCACCGGCACCGTCCGACATCTGCGACGAGTTGCCGGCCGTCACCGAACCGCGGGCGTGGAAGACCGGCTTCAGCTTGCCCAGCTTTTCCAGCGAGGCATCGGCACGCGGACCTTCGTCGAATTCGGCAGTACGCTCGCGCAGCTTGATCTGGCCGGTCTTCAAGTCGGGCAGGCTTTCGCGAATGGCGTAAGGCGTCGTTTCAGCCTTGAAATGGCCGGCGGCAATCGCGGCGCAGGCCTTCTGGTTGGAAGCCAGGGCGAAGGCATCCTGCGCCTCGCGGCTGATCTTCCACTGCTGCGCGACTTTCTCGGCGGTCAGGCCCATGCCGTAGGCGATGCCGAGGTTTTCCTCCTTGGCGAAGATGGCCGGGTTCATCGACATCTTGTTGCCCATGATCTGCGGCATGACCGACATCGATTCGGTGCCGGCGGCGATCATCACGTCGGCCTGGCCGAGGCGGATCAGGTTGGCGGCATCGGATACCGCCTGCACCCCGGAGGAGCAGAAGCGGTTGATGGTGATGCCCGGCACGGTGATGGGCAGGCCGGCGAGCAGCGCACCGATGCGGGCGACGTTCATGCCCTGCTCGGCTTCCGGCATGGCGCAGCCGACGATGACATCGCCGATCAGGGCCGGATCGAGGCCCGGCACCTGGGCGACGACGGACTTGATGACAGCGGCCAGCATGTCGTCCGGACGAACGTTCTTGAACATGCCGTTGCGCTTGGCGACCGGCAGGCGGGTGGCGGCGACGATGTAGGCGTCTTGAATCTGTTTGCTCATTTGAAATTCCTTTTTGAGTTACTAGTTGCTAGTAGTCTTGAGTTGTTAGCTAATAACCAATGACTAACGACTAACAACTAGTTCCTCAACGGCTTGCCGGTTTCCAGCATGTGCTTGATCCGGGCCTGGGTTTCGGGGGTCTTCAGCAATTCGACGAACAGCTGGCGTTCGACGGTGATCAGCCATTCCTCATCGACCAGGCTGCCGGTCTCGATCTCGCCGCCGCACAGCGCGATGGCGGCCGACTTGGCGACCTTGTAGTCGTGGGCGGAAATCATGCCGCCCTCCTTCATGTTGACCAGCATCATCTCGAAGGTGGCGATGCCGTTCTTGCCGGCCACCGGGATGCCGCGCGCCATCTGCGGCGGGGCGTAACCGGCGTCGGCCATGGCGCGCGCTTCCTTGATGGCGACGAAGAGCAGTTCGTTGGCGTTGAACAGGATGGTGTCGGACGGCTTGGCGAAGCCGAAATCGACGACCTCCTGCGCGCTCTTGGCGACCTTGGCCATGGCGATGGTCTGGAACACCGGCTGCAGGTAGTTGAACACCTCGCCCGGCGTAGCCGATTGCGCGGCCCACTCGGCGGCGCGCACGGCGAATTCCTTGCAGCCACCGCCGGCCGGGATCAGGCCGACGCCCGCTTCGACCAGCCCGACATAGCTTTCCAGCGCCATGACGCGCTTGCCGGCGTGCATGACGAATTCGCAGCCGCCGCCCAGGGCCATGCCCTGTACCGCGGCCACTACCGGCACCTGCGCGTACTTCAGCGTCTGCGAAGCACGCTGGAACTTCTCGACGGTCTGCTCGAGAATGTCGAACTGGCCGGCGGCAATGGCTTCGGAGACCTGCTGCAGGTTGGCGCCGACGGCAAACGGCGCCTCGTGCCAG
>DATGXM010000454.1:0-2029 GCA_035298985.1 Azonexus sp.
CGCTGCCCACGGCCAACAGAGACGCCAGCGCGGCGGCCAGCGTGTCGCCGGCGCCGACGAAGCTGACCTCGAAGAGTTCGAACTTCTCGCCCGTCAGGGCGCCTTGCGCCGAGGCCAGCACGTTGTCGATGAACTGCCCGGTTCTGCCCTTGGGCGGCAGCATCACGCCGGTGACCAGCACGAAGCGCGTGCCATGCTCGGCGGCGGCCACGGCCAACTCGCGCGGCGAGGCGGGCCGGTCGGAGTCCCAGTCGGGCAGCAGGAAGTCGGTGAGCGTCTTGTGGTTGCCCACCAGCACCTCGGTGGCGGGCAGGATCAGCTCGCGGAAGGCGTCGAGGTAGCTTTGCGCATCGTCTTCTTCCAGCCAGCCGAGCGAGGGCAGGTACGACACCAGCGGCACCTCGGCATAGTCGGACAGGATCTCGGCCACGGCCGACACGTTTTCCGCCGAGCCGAGGAATCCGACCTTGAAACCGGCCAGGGTGACGTCCTCCAATACGTAGCGGGCCTGCTCGACGATGGCGTCGCCCTCGATGAGGTGCTGGTCGAAGATCTCCGCCGTGTCGCGCATGAGGATGCTGGTGACCACCGGCAGGGCATGCGCGCCCATGGCGGCGATGGTGGCGATGTCGGCCGACAGGCCGGCAGCGCCGCTGGGATCGCTGGCGTTGAAGCTCAAGACGCAGGCCGGAGCGGCCGTGTCCTGATCCGGGGCGGCGGCGTCGCTGGCCGGGTCGTGGGGAGGTGTGCTGGTCATGAGTGGAAACTGCCCGCCGGAGAATTTCGCGGCATATTGCGCGCACTTGGAGCGGGAAGTTCAGAGATGTCTGAGCTTTGTGGCGTATGTGCCGATTAACCCTTGGCTTTTGCCGAGTGGCCGTGGCTACAATCCATCGCGATTGTAGTGACCTGGCATAGATAACGTGAGCGATTACAGGACCTGGATGTGCCTCATCTGCGGATGGATTTACGACGAGGCCGCCGGGGACGCCGAACACGGTATCGCGCCGGGCACCCGTTGGGCCGACGTGCCGATGAACTGGACCTGCCCGGAGTGCGGAGCCCGCAAGGAAGACTTCGAGATGGTCCAGCTCTGACGCGGGTCGTCCTCGCTGTCCTTCATGGCATGCCTGGCAGCAGGCGTGCACAACACGAATCGTTTGGGGGCGCATGGTGGCCGACACACTGACGGAACACCCCGCGTCGACGACCAGGGTCCTGGTGATCGACGACAGCAACACGATCCGCCGCAGCGCGGAGATCTTCCTGCGCCAGGGCGGCTACGAGGTCGTGCTGGCGGAAGATGGTTTCGATGCCCTGGCCAAGGTCAACGACCACGAGCCGGACATCATCTTCTGCGACATCCTGATGCCGCGGCTGGACGGCTACCAGACTTGCGCCATCATCAAGCGCAACCCGCGCTTCGCCCAGGTGCCGGTGGTCATGCTGTCGTCCAAGGACGGTGTGTTCGACAAGGCGCGCGGCCGCATGGTCGGCTCCGACGACTACCTCACCAAGCCGTTCACCAAGGACCAACTCCTGCGCGTGGTGGCGCACTTCCGCTCCGTCGCCGCCTGATGGCCCGACGCCGCACTTTGCCCCCTCTCGTGCCCGCCTGCCGGTGATGCCGGAGCTTCCCATGCCGATCCAGAACATCCTGCTCGTCGACGATTCCAAGACCGAACTCCATCTGCTGTCCGACATGCTGTCGAAGCAGGGCTACTCGGTGCGCACCGCCGAGAATGGCGAGGAAGCCATGCGGCGCCTGTCGGAGGCCAAGCCGGACCTCATCCTGATGGACGTGGTCATGCCGGGCACCAACGGCTTCCAGCTCACCCGCGCCATCACGCGCGATCCGCGCTTCTCCGGCGTGCCGGTGATCATGTGCACCAGCAAGAATCAGGAGACCGACAAGGTGTGGGGCATGCGCCAGGGCGCGCGTGACTACGTCGTCAAGCCGGTGGACGCCAACGACCTGCTGGCCAAGATCAAGGCACTGGGCTGATGTCGAACAAGGACGCCCTGCGCG
>DATGXM010000455.1:0-7945 GCA_035298985.1 Azonexus sp.
CAACGTCGCCGATTTCGTCGATCCCAGCACGCGCACCATCAAGGTCCGCGGCGAGGTACCGAATGCCGACCGCCGCCTGAAGGGCGAAATGTTCGTCAATGCCCTGGTCGAGCTGGAGCCGACCGCCACCCTGCGCGTCCCCGCCGCCGCCGTCTTCCTGTTCGGCAAGCAGCGCTACGTCTTCGTCGAGGAGGCCGCCGGCCACTATCGCCGCCAGGCCGTCGAGGCCGGCGCCGAGCGCGACGGGCTGATCGACCTCACGTCCGGCGTCAAGGAAGGGGACAAGGTCGTCGTCGAAGGCAGCCTGCACCTGCTCAAGTATTTCAAGCCTGAAGTCAAACCAGAGATCGCTGAAAAACAGGCAGCCAAATGATCAAGCGCATCGTTCATTTCGCGCTCAATCAGCCGTTGTTCATCATCCTCGGGCTGGTGCTGTTCATCGGCATCGGCACCGCGTCGTTCCGTTCGCTGCCCATCGAGGCCTTCCCGGACGTCACCGACACCCAGGTCACCATCATCTCGCTCTACCCCGGCCGGGCGCCGGAAGAAGTGGAGAAGCAGGTCACCATCCCGCTCGAAATCGCCCTTTCCGGCGTGCCGAACTCGATCCGCATGTTCTCGCACACGCAGTTCGGCCTGTCCTTCATCGTCGTCACCTTCGATGAAAAGCCCAGCCTGTTCATGGCCCGCCAACTCGTTCAGGAACGCCTGCGCGGCCTCGACCTGCCGCCCGGCGTCGAACCGGAACTGGCGCCGCCGGCCACCGCCACCGGCGAAATTTTCCGTTACCGCCTGGACGCGCCCGGCCTGAAGCCGAGCGAAATCCGCGCCATCCAGGACTGGACGGTCGTCCGCCAGATCAAGCAGGTTTCCGGCATTGCCGACGTGGTGTCGCTGGGCGGGCCGATCCGCCAGTACGAGGTGCGCCCCAACCTGCCCAAGCTGCGCGACTACAAGATCACCCTCGGTCAGCTGTTCAACGCGCTGCAACGCGCCAACGCCAATGCCGGCGGCGGCTCGGTCGCCCAGGGCCGCCAGCAGTTCCTGATCCGCTCGCTCGGCCTGCTGCGCTCGTCGGCCGACATCGGCCAGGTCGTCGTCGCCGAGAACAACGGCACGCCCATCCTGGTCCGCGACATTGCCGATGTCGTCGAATCGCGCGTGCCGGAACAGGGCATCGTCGGCATCAGCGACGCCAATGGCGACCAGGACGACGTGGTGTCCGGCATCGTGCTGCTGCGCAAGGATGAGAACCCGTCCATGGTCCTCGATGCGCTGAAGGCCAAGGTCGATACCCTCAACAATGGCGGCCTGCCGCACGGCGTGCAGATCGTGCCCTTCTACGACCGCTCGTGGCTGATCAGCAAGACGCTGAAGACCGTCTTCATGAACCTGCTCGAGGGCGCCGTGCTGGTCACGCTGGTGCTTTACATGTTCCTCGCCGACCTGCGTGCCGCCGGCATCGTCGCCGCCATCATCCCGCTGGCCCTGCTCGGCACCTTCACCGGCCTGTCGCTGGTCGGCATCCCGGCCAATCTGCTGTCGCTGGGTGCCATGGACTTCGGCATCATCGTCGATGGCGCGGTAATCGTCATCGAGAACATTTTCCGGCGCCTCGGCGAAGCCAAGCGCGACGACGATCACCGGCCGCACACCCGGACCATTCAGGAGGCGGTAGTCGAAATCGGCCGGCCGACGGTGTTCTCGATGATCATCATCATCGTCGCCCATCTGCCCATCTTCACCATGCAGCGCCACGAAGGAAAAATCTTCGCGCCCATGGCCTACTCGGTGGTCGCCGCGCTGATCACCTCGCTGATCCTGTCGCTGACGCTGGTTCCCTTCCTGTCCAAGATCGCCTTCAAGAACCACGTCCCGCACGAGGAAACCAAGCTGATGCACTGGTTCATGAACCGCTACGAACCAGCGCTCAAATGGGTGCTTGCCCACGCCAAGCGCGTCCTCGCTATCGCCGTCGCGGCGCTGGCCATCACCGCCGCGCTGGTGCCGCAGCTGGGCACCGAGTTCCTGCCCGAACTGAACGAAGGTTCAATCTGGATCAACATCACGCTGCCCACCTCGGTCTCCATCGACGAGGCGAAGGGCGAACTGCGCAAGCTGCGGCGGATCATCGCCGACTTCCCCGAGGTCAATGCGGTGATTTCCAAGGGGGGCCGTCCGGAGGATGGCACCGACCCGAAAAACATCAACATGACTGAGATGCTGGTCGACCTGAAACCCGACAGCCAGTGGCGCAAGGGCATGACCAAGGATCAACTGGTGCGCGAGATGGAAGACAAGCTGAACGACATGCCGGGCATCGAGCCGACCTTCAGCCAGCCGGTGCGCGACCAGATTCTCGAATCCATTTCGCAGATCGACGGCCAGATCGTCATCAAGCTGTTTGGTGACGATACGGCCACGCTGAAGCTGCACGCCAACCAGTTGCTCGACAAGATCGGCAACGTGCCGGGCGTGACGCGCGCCTTCATCGACCGCGACGGCGACCTGCCGCAATACCGGCTAGAGATCGACCGCGCCGCCGCCGCCCGCTATGGCCTGAATGTGATGGACGTGCAGGATGTCGTCGAAACCGCGCTGGCCGGCAAGGCGGCGACCGAACTGTGGGAAGGCGACCGCCATTTCAGCGTCGTGGTCCGCCTGGCCGAGCCGTCGCGCCAGCTCGACAAATTGAAGGAAGTGCTGGTGCCGACGCCGAACGGCGCGCAGGTGCCGCTCTCCGCCCTGGTCGATTTCAAGATGGCGAGCGGCGCCATGAACATCGCCCGCGAATCCGGCCAGCGCGTCGTCGCCATCGGCGTCTTCATCCGCGACCGCGACATGGGCAGCGTCGTTGCCGACATGCAGAACCACGCCAAGGACATCAAGCTGCCGGAAGGCTACTCGATCACCTGGTCCGGCGAGTTCGAGAACCAGGAACGCGCCATGAAGCGCCTGATGCTGGTGGTGCCGCTGTCCATCCTGATGATCTTCCTGCTCCTCTTCGACGCCTTCGAGTCGTTCAAGGACGCGCTGATCATCATCTGCAACATCCCGTTCGCCCTGATCGGCGGCATCTTCGCCCTGCTCATTTCCGGGATACCGCTGTCGGTCTCCGCCGCCATCGGCTTCATTGCGCTGTTCGGGCAGGCGGTGCTGAACGGCGTGGTGATGGTCAGCTACATCAACCAGCTCAAGCAGCAAAAGCTCGACGACTACCAGGCCGTCTTCCAGGGCGCCCTGTCCCGCCTGCGCACGGTCCTGATGACCGCCCTGCTCGCCATGCTCGGCCTGCTGCCCATGGCGCTGTCGCACGGCATCGGTTCGGAAACCCAGCGCCCGCTGGCCCTGGTCGTCATCGGCGGCCTGATCTCGGCCACGGTGCTGACGCTGTTCGTGCTGCCCGCCCTGTACTACTACGTCGCCACGCATCCGAAGCTGGCCCGCGCCCTGCACTGAGCAACGCCATGCTTGCGGCCAGCCTGCGTATCCTGACGATGCTCCTGCTGGCCGGCTTGGCCCTTCCCGGGCTGGCCCTGACCGACGAAGACGTCAAGGTCGAATACAGGGACGGCACCTACATCGCCAGCCTGCGCACCCGCACTCCGGCGCCGCCGCCCATCGTGCTCGCCGTCCTCACCGACTTCGAGCACATGGCCGAATTCATGCCGGGACTGATCTCGAGCCGCATCGTCGCCCACCAGGGCAACGTCTACCAGGTGTCCCAACGCGGCAAGATCAGCTTTGGGCCGTTTTCGATGTCCTACGAGAGCTTGCGGCAAATCGAAGTGATGGACGGCCAGCGCATCCTGTCGCGCTCGCTGGCCGGGTCGGCCCGCCGCATGCAGAGCGAAATGCGCATCCAGCCGATGGAACACGGCACCCGCCTCGAATATCACATCGAAGTTGAACCGGAAAGCTGGATACCCAGCTCGCTCGGCGCCAATTTCCTGCAACACGAACTGGCCGAGCAGTTCAATGCGCTGACCAAGGAAATGTTCCGGCGCTATTGAGGGTGCCGCACACTAACGCCGTTCAGCTAAGGCGTACGAGTTCCTAATCCGTCATTCCCGCGCAGGCGGGAATCCAGTGGGTAAGGTCATCTTCCCGCCTGCAACCCAAGGAAGTCCCTACAGGAAGCGGGAACGGCGCTTCGGAGACCGGTATCAGCGCCTGCGCTCAACCTTTGACGCACACCACCTGCTTCAGCGTATGCAGTACTTCCGTCAGGTCGCTCTGGTTCTCCATCACCGCATCGATGTCCTTGTAGGCACCGGGAATTTCATCGATGACGCCCTTGTCCTTGCGACAGACGACACCGGCGGTCTGCTGGCGCAGGTCTGCTTCGGTGAACGAACGCGCCGCCGCGTTTCGGCTCATCCGGCGCCCGGCGCCATGGGCGCTGGAATCGAAGCTCTCCGCATTGCCGTTGCCCCGCACCACGTAGCTGCGCGCCCCCATGCTCCCTGGAATGATCCCGAGATCGCCAGCCCGCGCCCGGATCGCCCCCTTGCGGGTGACCCAGACATCGGCACCGTAGTGATGTTCGCGCGCCACGTAGTTGTGATGGCAATTGACCACCTCGCTGGTCACCACAAAATCGGGCAGATGGCGCTTGAGGCCGGCCAGCACGAGGTCCATCATGCATTCCCGGTTGGCGTAGGCGTACTCCTGCGCCCAATGCACGGCCGCGACGTAATCGTCGAAATGCTCGCTGCCTTCCCGGAAATAGGCCAAATCGCGATCCGGCAACTGGATTTGCTGGCGCTCCATGTCGGTGCGGGCCAGTTCGATGAAATAGCTGGCCAGCGCATTGCCGATACCGCGGCTACCGGAATGCAGCATGACCCAGACCTGATTCGACTCATCGAGGCAGACCTCGATGAAATGGTTGCCGCCGCCCAAAGTGCCGAGCTGATTGACCCATTTCGAGAACTTGCCGAAGCGCTTCAGCAACTGCGGATGCCGTTGCGTCATCGCCTTCAGGCGCGACTCGAAAGGCCGCGCCGCACCAGCCAGCGCGTGGTCGTCCTCATGCTGTGCCTTGCCGACCGGCACATCGCGGCTGATCTGCTCGAACACCTTCTTCAGCGACTTTTCATCCAGCTGCCCGGCCCCGATCGACAACCGGCAAGCCACCATGCCGCAACCGATATCGACGCCCACCGCCGCCGGCACGATAGCCTGATGCGTGGCGATCACCGAACCGATGGTCGCCCCGATGCCGAGATGGACGTCCGGCATGGCCGCCACGTGATGATGGATGAACGGCAGGCTGGCGATATTGGCCAACTGCTGGCGTGAGGCGTCGTCGACATCCTCGGTCCAGATTTTGACCGGCACACCGGAAGTTTTCAGGGTTTGGGAAACGGGCACGATGCAGGCAGCAGACGAAACAAACGAACAAGCGCACAGGTTAGCAAATTCGCTGTGCGGGGCAGTACAAACATTTACCGAGCCTTAACCCGGATTAACGCCGCTGGCCGCCAGAATCGCCCGGTCCTCACCACCCGCCACCGCCATGAAACCCAGAATCCTGTCGCTGATTTTCATCCCCCTTCTCCTCGCCGCCTGCGCCTCCGGCCCCTATGCCCGCGGCGGCCATGGTAGCGGACGTGGGGGCGACATGGACGGCCCACCGGGCGGCATGGGCGGCGGTGGCGCCGACACCGTCGTTGCCCAAATCCAGAACCACCAGCAACTCACCCCCGAAGCCCTGAAGCTTACGCCCGGGCAGACCGTCCTGTGGGACGCCTACGTCGAGAAAATCAGCGCCCTGATGGCCGACCAGATGAAATTGCAAACCTATCGCCGCAAGCAAACCGCAATGCATCAAATCGACGACAAGGTCGACACCGTTCGCAACCGCCCTAAAGCGGAGCTTTAGGCGATCTGTTTGATGGAGGGGTTAGATACCTGCATCGGCAAGCGCTCGGCCGCAGCCACCGTGGTCATAAGACGCCGAAGCGTTGACAGCGCAACCTGGTATTGCCCGTTCTTCGGACGTGGCTTGTGACTCACCAGCGCCCACACAAGATTTCCGGGGCCGTTGTAATGCTCAACAAATGTGCCGTCTCGATTAAGACCCAGCACAAGCAAATACTCAGGTTCACTAGAGAGGGCAATCCGATTTCCCTGAGTTGCTTTCACCTGAACCATACGACCTTGGCAGCTACCGTCGTGGCACTCAGCCGATGCGACGGAGAGCTCTATGCCATAGTGGTGAGCAGCGAGCGCCTCCCCCAAACTACCTACCATATGGCCATCGGGTGTGAAGTGGCGCCCTGGAAACATTGCCTCGAGTTCGTCTACCGCCTCATATATGACTCGGAGAAGTTGTGGAAAACGCTCTTCATTCATGGAATTTTGCCTTCCTTTTAACTCATACTCCTTGCCCACCTGCCGCCCCGCAAGCATGGCAGAACCGTGCAAACGCGCTCTTGCGCTCATTGCACTTGCCGCAGTGATCGAATAAGCAGATACCGCAATGCGGGCAGTAGTCGATGGCTGCATTAGCCAGATCAACCGGCCGCTCGCAGCCTGGGCAGACTTTCTTGGCCAGCCGGGCCAGCGCCGTGTCGTAGCTGAGTTCCTTGCGCCGTTCGACATCCGGCATCGCCTCGGCCAGTTTCTGCTTTTCGAGGTAGCGGTTCAGCGCCACGATGGCGTAGCGGCCTACCAGGACGGTGATGACGATGCCGACCACGTAGCGCACGTAGCCGCCGTAGCTGGGCAGGTAGGGCACCAGCTCGACGAAGAAGGCGAACAGGGCGAAGTAGATGAAACCCCAGACGAAGGGCCACCAGGTGCTGTGGCGCTTCTTGGCGAATAGCCAGCCGGCGGCGACGAGGAGCGGCAGGGTGAGCAGCAGGCGATAGCCGAATACGCGAAATTCCTGATGGCGCAGCTCGACATCCAGCTTTTCCGAGGCGGCCTTTTCCAGTTCGTGCAGGTCGCGTTGCGCCCTCGCCTCGGCCTGGCGGGCGTCGAGCAGGTTCTGCTGCTGGCCCTCGACATCGGTTAGCGCCTTGCGCTCGAGTATCTTCAATTCCTCCAGCGCCTGGGTCCGTTCGATCAGTTCGCGGTCCTGTTCCGGGCGCTGGGTTGCATGGCGGGTGGCCAGCCAGCTATTGAAGGTGTCGCGCGCCGCGCCGGAATTAGCGCGGGCGGCGTTGACCTTGAGCTGGGCCTGGTCATGGGCATCCTGCGCCACCTGCCGCTTCTCCTGCAGACCGCGCAGTTCGGCGCGCAGTGTTTCCGCTGCCGGCTTGTCGATGAAATCGTCCAGCGTGTAGCGGTGCTCGACTATCGGCAGGTTGGCGACGACCGTTCCGCCCAGCCCGATCAGGAAGCTGGCGAAGACGAACGCAACCAGCCACAGCCCGAAACGGAACCATTTTTCCGACAAACGCAGTGCCTTGCTCATGCCTTGACTCCCCCGGAAACCAGTTTGCGTGCCGCGCCGAACGCCTGCATGCCGAGCAACGCCAGCGCACCGCCGACGATGCCGATCACGGCATCAAGAACCATCCCGGCGACGCCGCTCAACGCTCCGGCCATGGCGGCGCCGTGTTCGATGGCGTGATGCAGCGGCGGGATGCCATGCACCAGGATGCTGCCGCCGACCAGGAACATCGCCGCCGTCCCCAGCACGGTAAGCAGGCGCATCAGCTTGGGCGCCGCCAGCAACAGTCCTTTGCCGACGACCTTGGCCGCCCCGGAGCCTTTCTGCAGCAGCCAGGCACCCACGTCGTCCATTTTGACGATGCCGGCGACGATGCCATAGACACCGACTGTCATGATCACACCGATGCCGGCGAGTACCGCGACCTGCGACGCGAAGGGCTGCCCAGCCACCGTACCCAGCGCGATGACGATGATTTCAGCCGACAGCACGAAATCGGTCCGGATCGCTCCCTTGATCTTTTCCGCCTCGAAGGCCGCC
>DATGXM010000456.1:0-5612 GCA_035298985.1 Azonexus sp.
CGAAGGGGTGTTCGAGAAAGGCGAGGAGCAGGGCGTAACCGGGGCCGCCGAGGGCGGCTGCGCTATCGTCGGCGCGGCTCAGCTGGCGGGTGGCCGTGTCCAGTGTCCATGCGCCGAAATGCAGCCGGCGTTTTTCGCTGCGGGGCATCGGCGCGCTGCGCCGGGTGCGCCGCAACAGGCCGCGGACGCGGGCGAGCAGTTCGCGCGTGGAGCACGACTTGGGCAGGAAGTCGTCGGCACCGGTTTCGATGCCGACGATGCGCTGGATTTCGTCGAAGCGGGCGGCGTGGATGAGGACGGGAAGGTCGGAGGTCTGCCGCAACTGGCCCAGCAGGTCGAGCACGTCGCCATCGGGCAGGCTGAGGTCGAGGATGATGATGTCGGGCGCATCGTCCAGTTGCTGCCACATGGCGGCACCGGTCGCGGCGTGGATGCTGTCGATGCCGGCCGTGGCCAGCGTCGAGCTGAGCAGGTGGCGGGAGTCGGAATCGCCGTCAACGATAAGCGCGGTCTGGCGCATGGTTTCTTGCTATGTCGCCCGGAAAGGGCCGATTGTAATCGAAGGCCGGCGGGTTGATGCACCGGGGATTTCCCGTGGCGGCGCTCGATGCCAGCGGCCTTCCGGCCCGGGAGCCAGGCCGGCTTGTGGCAGAATCGCGGAAAATGACGGCAGCCGCTTTGCTGCCGTTGCCGACAAGGGGGAAAGCATGGATTTGCGCATGGCGATACGGAAATGGCTGGGCGGGCTGGCGCTGGCGGTGTTCGCCGTGGCTACCGGCGCCCAGGAGGCGCGTCCGCCGAGCAAGGGGCAGACCTTGTACCTGCCCATCTACTCGCACATGCTGTACGGCAATCTGGGCAAGAGCGGCAAGGCTTCCTACGTGCTGCTCTCGGCCCTGGTCAGCGTCCGCAATACGGACGCCAAGCGCCCCCTGCGCGTGCTGTCGGCCAGGTATTTCGACACCAATGGCAAGTTGCTCGGCGAGCGGGTGCCGACGCCGATGCTGATCCCGCCGCTGGGCACGCTCGAATTGTTCGTCGAACTGAATGACGCATCCGGCGGTTCGGGGGCCAACTTCATCATCAAGTGGGACGCCGAGCAGCCGGTCAATCCGCCGCTGGTCGAATCGCTGCACGCCAACATGGATGGCGGCAAGGCGGTCATTTTCATGACCCAATCGATACCGCTGGCCGAATGAGCAAGAGCGGCGGCATGGGGCCGATCAATACGCTGCAGACCGGCTACATCCTCCGGCTGCTCTATTTCGCCATCGGCGCGCTGGTTTTCGTCCACCTGTTCGGCACCATCGGCTACATGGTGCTCACCGAGCACAAGTACTCGTGGTTCGACTGCTTCTACATGACTTTCATCACCGTGGCCACCATCGGCTTCGGCGAAATCATCGACATGTCGAGCAACGAGCCGGCACGCATGCTGACCGTCGTCATCGGCATACTCGGCGCCGGCAACCTGTCGCTGCTTTTTTCGGTCGTCACCGTCGCCCTGCTCGAAACCGACCTCAATGGAACCCTGCGGAGAAGACGCATGGAAAAACTGATCAAGAAACTCAAAGGCCATTACCTGCTGTGCGGCTACGGCCGGGTGGGGCGCAATATCGCGCACGAACTGGAAGCGACCAACCGCCACTTCGTCGGCCTCGACGAGGAACTGCACCTGCTTGTCGACTACAAGGAGAAGAATCCCGGCTTCCTCTACCTGCACGGCGACGCCAGCGACGACGACGTCCTGCTCGCCGCCGGCCTGGAAAACGCCAAGGGGCTGTTCGCAGTGACCGGCGACGATTCGCGCAACCTGATGATCGTCCTCACCGCCAAGCAGTTGAAGCCCGAGCTGCGCGTCGTTGCCCGCTGCACCGAGACGCGCAATATCGAGAAGATGCGCAAGGCCGGGGCGGATGCCATCGTCTCGCCCGATTTCACCGGCGGCATGCGCATCGCCTCGGCGATGATCCGCCCGCATGTGGTGTCCTTCCTCGACGAAATGCTGAAGTCGGAGAAAAACCTGCGCGTCGAGGAGGTGGCGGTGCCGGCGGGCTTCATTCCCAAGCCGCTCGGCTCGCTGAAGCTGCGCAGCGCCCATTACGTGCTGCTCGCCGTGCGCGAGCGCAACGGCGACTGGCAGTTCAATCCGGACAAGGACTTCCTCCTGAAGCCGGGGTTCACCCTGATCGCCATGGCCAGTCCGGTCGGCCGCACGGAAATCGAAACCCTGCTCATCGACACCGCTTCCTGAGACCGCCGGCAGGATTTTGGGGCGCAGTTGACGTTAACGTCAGCTAGAATCGGGTCAGCCCGCATCGCGGGAATCACCATAACGAGATGACTGACCGAGAGAACGCATGAAAAATCTGACCCCCGAACAGATGAAACGCCGCTGGCTGGCCCTTGGCGTGGTCGCCCTGGCCTACGTGCTGTCCTTCTTCCAGCGCTTCGCCCCGGCCGGTATCGCCAACGACCTGGCTGCCGCCTTCCAGACGTCGGCGGCTTCGCTCGGCGTGCTGGCGGCCACCTATTTCTACGTCTATACCGTCATGCAGGTACCGACCGGCATGCTGGCCGATACCCTGGGGCCGCGCCGCATCCTGGTGCTTGGCGGCGTCATCGGCGGCGCCGGCAGCTTCCTGTTCGGCTTCGCGCCGTCGCTCGACATTGCGCTGATCGGGCGCACGCTGATCGGCCTCGGCGTGTCGGTGACCTTCATTGCCATGCTCAAGCTGATTGCCGTCTGGTTCGAGGAAAACCGCTTCGCCACCATGGTCGGCGTCTGCATGCTGATCGGCAATTTGGGTTCGGTGCTGGCCGGGGCGCCGCTGTCGGCCGTCGCCCAGGCCACCGGTTGGCGCGGCGTGTTCATCGGTGTCGGCGTGCTGTCGCTGATCCTCGCTACGCTGTGCTGGCTGATCGTCCGCGACCGGCCCGAGCCGGAGGCCGGCACCCCGGGCGCGGCGCCCAAGTTCGACCGCACGGTACTGATCAACAGCCTGCTGTCGGTGGTGCGCAACCGGTCGACCTGGCCGGCCATCCTGGTCAATACCGGGACCTGCGGCGCCTTCTTCACCTTTGCCGGCCTGTGGACCGTGCCCTACCTGATGCAGGTACACGAAATGACCCGCCCGGTCGCCGCGTCGCACCTGTCGCTGTGGTTCGGCGGCTTCGCCGTCGGCTGCCTGCTGCTCGGCACGCTGTCGGATCGCCTGGGCCAGCGCAAGCCGGTGATCATCGTCGCCAGCCACGTCTATGGCCTGGTCTGGCTGTGGCTGTTGTCCGGCATCCAGTTGCCGGTCGAGTTGTCCTACGCCATGTTCGTCCTGCTCGGCGTGGCGACCTCCGGCTTCTCGCTGACCTGGGCCTGCGCCAAGGAAGTGAACCCGCCCATGTTGTCCGGGATGTCCACCAGCGTCACCAACATGGGCAGCTTCCTGGCCGCCGCCCTGTTCCAACCGTTGGTCGGCTGGGTCATGGACCTCGGCTGGAAGGGCGAGATGGTCGCCGGGGCGCGGGTGTACGACCTCGCCGCCTGGCGCGGCGGGCTGGGCGTGGCGGTCTTCCTGGCGCTGTGCGGTGCGGCCTGCAGCTGGTTGATCGTCGAGACGCGCTGCCGGAATATCTGGAAGCCGGCCTGAGTATCGGTCATTCCTGTGCCCCACAGGTACCCTTGGGGCGTAAGCGGGAGTCTGGCACTGCCCTGAAGGCCGTGTCCGCTGCTGTCAATTCCCGCCGGCGCGGGAATGATGTTCCGCGGTAAAGCGTCGTTTTCCCCGGCAAGCAATGTAGTCGGCGGCTTGCCCCGCTCTTGTGAATTAGAGTATTCTAATATTCATGAGAATGAATGTTTTCCGTACTGCCTTGATCGGCCTCGTGGTGCTTGCGACAGGCGCACAAGCCGCCGAGCCGCTGCCGCTCCTGACGGTCAGGCCGCACGCCGTCGAACTGGGCTTCCCGGTCGAGGCGGTGGTCGAGGCCATCCAGCAGACCACCGTTGGCGCCCAGCTCCCCGGACGGGTCGTGGCGGTCAGCGCGGATGTCGGGCAGCCGGTGAAGAAGGGCGAGGTGCTGATGCGCCTTGATGCCCGCGAGGCGGCCGAAGCAGCGCGCGCCGCCGAGGCGCAGTACGCCAATGCCAAGGTCAGTTACGAGCGGACGAAAAGCCTGGTCGCGCAGAGGTTCATGAGTGCCGCCGCGCTCGACAAGGCGAAGGCGGATTTCGATGCGGCGTCGGCCAACCGTGCCGCCGCGGGTGCCAGCCAGAGCCACGCCACCATCGTCGCGCCGATTGCCGGCATCGTCGCCCGTCGCCATGCCGAGCTGGGCGACATGGCCATGCCGGGAAGCCCGCTGTTTACGCTGTACCAGCCGGGCGGGCTGCGCGTTACGGCGAGCATTCCGCAGTTTCGCCTGAACGAAATGCGCGGCGTGCGCACGGCCCGGGTCGAGTTTCCGGAACTCGGCAAGTGGGTCGAAGCAACGGCCGTGCAGCTGCTGCCGACGGCCGATGCGGCGACCCATGTGTCGCCAGTGCGGGTTACTTTGCCGTCGGTGCCGGAGGCCAGGCCCGGCATGTTCGCCCGAGCCCATTTCGTGACCGGTCGGGGCGAGAAGCTGACGGTGCCGGCGACGGCCATCTGGCGGCGCGGCGAGGTGGCGGCGGTGTATGTGCAGGGGGCGGACGGGCGTTTGAGCCTGCGCCAGTTGCGCCTGGGCGATGCCGTCGGGCAGGGCGAGATCGAAGTGCTGGCCGGGCTGGCCGCCGGCGACAAGGTGGTGACCGACCCGGTCAAGGCGGCGATTGCGCTGAAAGGCGCGCCGCCGGCAGGCAGGTAAGCGATGGCGAGCGACAACGGCAAGCTCGGCATTGCCGGGCGCATTGCGGCGGCCTTCCAGGCGTCGCGGATGACCCCGCTGCTGGCGCTGGTTGCCCTGCTGATGGGCGTCTTCGCCACGCTGGTCACGCCGCGCGAAGAGGAGCCGCAGATCGACGTGACCATGGCCGATGTGCTGGTCGCCTTTCCCGGCGCGTCGGCCAAGGATGTCGAAAATCTGGTGGCGCGGCCCGGCGAGCAGGTGTTGTCGCGCCTGCATGGTGTCGAGCATGTCTATTCGCTGTCGCGGCCGGGCATGGCGGTGATTACTGTGCAGTTCGCGGTCGGCGTCAAATACAACGATGCGGTGCTGCGCCTCTACGATACCGTCCATTCCCACCGCGACTGGCTGGCGCCCAACCTCGGCGTGCAGCAGCCGGTGATCAAGCCGCGCGGCATCGACGACGTGCCTATCCTCGGCCTGACCTTGTGGACGGCTGATCCGGGGCGCTCGGCCTACGAGCTGCAGCAGGTGGCGCGGGCGGTCGAGATCGAGTTGAAGCGCATCAAGGGCAGCCGCGACGTATCGACGCTGGGCGGCCCCGATCACGCCATCCGTGTGCAGATGGACGTCGAGCGGATGAACGCCTACGCCGTCACGCCGCAGGACATCGCGGCGGCGCTCAAGCTGTCGAATGCGCTGCAGTCGTCCGGCAATCTGACCGCCGGCAACCGCGAGGTCATGGTGCAGACCGGCACCTATCTCGAATCGGCGGCCGATGTGAAGCGTCT
>DATGXM010000457.1:0-1569 GCA_035298985.1 Azonexus sp.
GAGGCTGTCGACTTGAGCGGCGCCACGCGTACCAGGACGACGCCGGCACGCAACATGCCGAGGTATTCCGCCACCGCATGCGACACGTCGATCACCCGTTTGCGGTGCGCGGTATGCATCCGGTCATTGATCTTGACGATGGCGCAGCGGTCGTTGTCCAGCCGGCGGACGGCGACCAGCGAGCCCAGAGGGAAACGGTTGCTGGCAGCGGAGAATTGCTTGACGTCGTAGCGCTCGCCGGTCGAGGTCTTGCGCCCCTGGAAGCCGTGGCCGTAGAAGCTGGCCTGGCCATGCAGGCCCTGCCCGTCGTCGTCAAGGATGTCGGCCGGGCCGAATTCGCTGGCCGGGGCACGCTGCGGCGCGTGCCTGCGTACCGCCTTTTTGGCCTGCCGGGCAGTCGTCGCCGGCTTGGCCGATGCTTTCTTGCCCGCCGCCCATACGGTCGACGGGGCTTGGCACAACAGCAGGCTGCAGGCACATGCCGCAGCCCACCGCGTGATGTCAGACCACGATGGTCTGCGCTTCGTCACCCTGGCGGGCCCGAATGACGCCGATGTTGTAGACCGCCTCGCCCTGGGCCTTCAGCTCGGCCATGGCGGCATCGGCATCGGCTGCCGCGACGACGATGACCAGGCCGATGCCGCAGTTGAAGGTGCGGTGCATTTCCTTCTCGGCGACGTTGCCTTCCTGCTGCATCCAGTCGAACAGCTTGGGACGCGGCCAGGCAGCCTTCTGGATTTCGGCGACGGTGTTTTCCGGCAGCACGCGCGGCACGTTTTCGAGCAGGCCGCCGCCGGTGATGTGGGCCATGCCCTTGATGGCAACCTTTTCCATGGTGGCCAGCACTTGCTTGACGTAGATGCGGGTCGGCGCCATGACCACGTCGGCCAGAGTCCGCTCGCCATCAAACGGGGCGTTCATGTCCGGATTGGAGCGTTCGATGATCTTGCGGACCAGCGAGTAGCCGTTGGAATGGGCGCCGGACGAGGCCAGGCCGAGGACGACGTCGCCCGGCTGGATGCTCTTGCCGTCGATGGCCTTGGACTTTTCGACGACGCCGACGGCGAAGCCGGCCAGGTCGTATTCGCCGGCCGGGTACATGCCCGGCATTTCAGCCGTTTCGCCGCCGATCAGCGCGCAGCCGGCCAGTTCGCAGCCTTTGGCGATGCCGCCGACAACCGCAGCTGCGGTATCGACGTCGAGCTTGCCGCAAGCGAAGTAGTCGAGGAAGAACAGCGACTCGGCGCCGAGCACCAGGATGTCGTTGACGCTCATGGCGACCAGATCCTGGCCGACCGTGTCGTGGCGGTTCAGCTCGAAGGCCAGCTTGAGCTTGGTGCCGACGCCGTCGGTACCGGAGACCAGCACCGGCTCCTTGTAGCGCTTGGGCACCTCGAACAGCGCGCCGAAGCCGCCGATGCCGGCCAGCACGCCCTCGCGCATCGTGCGCTTCGCGAGCGGCTTGATCCGCTCGACCAGCGCGTCGCCGGCGTCGATGTCGACCCCGGCGTCCTTGTAGGTCATCGGCGCGGGGGGCGTGGCGGGTGTCGTCATGGCGGCGGGGCCCCC
>DATGXM010000458.1:0-1895 GCA_035298985.1 Azonexus sp.
GCGCTACCTTCGCCGCCCGGCCCGGCCTGCCGCGGCCGGACTGCCGCACCGCCCATCCGCGCCTGTGGCTGGCCGGCGACCACTGCTGGGCCGACTATCCGGCCACCCTGGAAGGCGCCGTGCGCAGCGGTCGGCGGGCGGCGCGCCAGTTGCTGATCGGTTAAAAAAATACTGGATTCCCGCCTTCGCGGGAATGACGGGCCATTGGATTTTCCCCCTTCCCGTGTCGCCTCATGAAAATCATGACTCCCGATTCATGGATTTCGCGCAGCGCCGGAAACATAGCTCCGCGATAGTGCTCCCCAGTCCTTCACATTTTTGATGTAGGACAAAAAACCGGCGGCAACTGCCCCGGTACCTCAACCGACAAAGGAGACTTTCAATGAAATGGGAAACCCCGACCGCCTGTGACTTCCGCTTCGGCTTCGAAATCACGATGTACATCGCCGCCCGCTAAGCGGCTTGGCCGTCATCCCGCGGGATGACGGCTTTTCACACCCCCATGAAAATCATCATTCTCGGCGCCTCGGCCGGCGGCGGCTTTCCGCAGTGGAACTGCAACTGCCGCAACTGCGCCGGCGTGCGCGACGGCAGCGTCCAGGCCAAGCCGCGCACCCAATCGTCCATTTGCGTCGCTGCCGACGACAGCGCCGACTGGACCCTGCTCAACGCCTCGCCCGACATCCTGCAGCAGATCAAGGCCACCCCCGAACTGACGCCCAACCGCGCACTGCGCGATACCGGCATCGGCGGCATCCTGCTCGTCGACGGCCAGATCGACCACGCCACCGGCCTTTTCATGCTGCGCGAACAAAAGTCGCGCATGCCGCTGTGGTGTGCCGACCCGGTTTATGAAGACCTGACCACCGGCAACCCGGTGCTCAAGGTTCTCAGTCACTATTGCGGCGTCGATCGCCAGGCCGTGCCGCTCGACGGCACTGTCTTCGCCATGCCCAAGGTCGCCGGCCTCGAATTTTCCGTGCTGCCGCTGGCCAGCAAGGCAGCGCCCTACTCGCCACACCGCGAAGCCTCGGTGGATGGCGACAACATCGGCGTCACCATCACCGACCAGCGCAGCGGCCGCAAGCTGTTCTACGCTCCCGGCCTCGGTGCCCGCACGCCGGAAGTCTTCGCCCGCATGGCGGAAGCCGATTGCGTGATGGTCGATGGCACCTTCTGGACCGACGACGAGATGATCGCCGCCGGCCTGTCCACCAAGACCGCCCGCGACATCGGCCACCTGCCGCAATCCGGCCCCGGCGGCATGATGGACTGGCTGGACGAGCTGCCGCGGCACGTGCGCAAGATCCTCATCCACATCAACAACACCAACCCCATCCTCGACGAAGCCTCGCCGCAACGTGCCGAACTGACCCGGCGCGGCATCGAGGTCGCCGAAGACGGCGCCCGCATCACCCTCTGAGAGACCACCATGATCCGAGCCGACATCCTTGCCGAATCCCACGACGCCGACGACGGCCGCCCGGCCTGGAGCCGAGAAGAATTCGAGGCGCAACTGCGCGAGAACGGCAAGTCGTACCACATCTACCACCCGTTCAACGTCATGCTCAACACCGGCCGCGCCACGCCCGAGCAGATTCGCGGCTGGGTGGCCAACCGCTACTACTACCAGATCGCCATCCCGGTGAAGGACGCGGCGATCATGGCCAACTGCCCGGATCGCGAGGTGCGCCGCGGCTGGGTGCAGCGCATCCTCGACCACGACGGTTTCGAATACGGCCTGCCCAATGGCGAAAAGCAAGTGGACGCCGGCGGCATCGAAGCGTGGATACGCCTGGGTGAAGCGGTCGGCCTGACCCGCGAGGAAATCGTCGATCTGCGCCACGTGCTGCCCGGCGTGCGCTTCGCTGTCGATGCCTACATCAACTTCGCCC
>DATGXM010000459.1:0-3480 GCA_035298985.1 Azonexus sp.
CGTTGCGCCGTTGAATGACGACAGCGTTGCGGCGCTGGTGTATCTTGCCAGACATCTCCCGGAAGTGGCCGAGCTGTCTGCCTTGACGGAGCTTCCCGCATGTCAGGCAAGCACTCCCGGCAACCACGGGACGCGTTGGGCTTGGGAGATTCCCGGGCGCAAGCAAAGTCAGATCGAAGCCTTCGCGGCGGCCAGCCGGCCCGGCGGCAGCAGCGTGCTCGACTGGTGCGGCGGCAAGGGGCACCTGGGGCGCTGGCTGGCGCTGGAATGGAAACTGCCGGTGCATACGCTGGAAATCGATACGCTGTTGTGCGACGAAGGCGAGAGGCTGGCGCGCAAGGCGGCCGTCGATCAGCATTTCTGGCGGCGGGATGCGCTGGCGGTCGCCGACTGGCCGCAAGCCGGGCAGCATGCCGTGGCGCTGCATGCCTGCGGGGATCTGCATCGCCGCTTGCTGACCCAGGGCTGCACCGCTGGTGTCAGCCATTTCGATGTCGCGCCGTGTTGCTATTACCGCGGCGTAGACAAGACCTATGTGCCGCTGCACGGTGCGGGAGGGCTGACACTGACCCGCGACGATATGCGCTTGGCCGTTACCGAAACGGTGACCGCTTCACCGCGCCTGGCCCGCCAGCGCGACCGTGAAATGGCCTGGAAACTGGGGTTCGACGCTTTCCGTCGCGAGAATGCCGGCGATTCCTACAAGACTTTCAAGCCGGTACCGGCCGCTTGGTTTCGCCAGGGGTTCGGCGATTTCCTGCAGCAGATGGCGCTTCGCGAAGGCTTGCCGGCCGGGGCGGCGGCGCAATCAGCGGAGCGGATCGAAGTGCATGGCTGGCGGCGGCAGCGTGAGGTCATGCGCCTGTCCATCGTCCGCCATGCCTTTCGGCGGGCACTGGAAATCTGGCTGGTGCTCGATCTGGCCGGCTATCTGGAGAACAACGGCTATGCGGTGGAACTGGGCATTTTCTGCCCGCGCCAACTGACGCCGCGCAACCTGCTTATTTCGGCGCGACGCGCGTAGCGATGTAGCGGGCCAGTTCGTCCGGGTGATCGATGATCAGGTCGGCTCCCCAAGTGTGCAGCGGGCCGCTGTCGCCGAGATAGCCGTAGCTGACGGCAACGGTCAGGCAGCCAGCGGCCTTGCCGGCAACGATGTCGCGCCGGTCGTCGCCGACGTACAGCGTGCGTTCCGGTTGGCAGTCGAGCAGCTGGCAGGCGTGCAGTATGGGCAGGGGGGACGGTTTGGCTTCGGGCGTAGTGTCGCCGCTGACGATGCAAGTCGTCCGTGGCGCCAGACCCAGTTGGGTGACCAGCGGATCGGTGAAGCGCATTCGCTTGTTGGTGACGATGCCCCAGCCGAGATGGTGCGCTTCCAGCGAATCGAGCAGTTCCGGGATGCCGTCGAACAGGCGGGTCGCCTTGCACAGGCGGTCGAGATAAAGCTCGAGGAAGCGCTGCGACCGATGCACGTAGCTCGGGTGCGTACTGTCGATGTCGAAACCGGCCTTCAGCAGGCCGCGTACGCCCTGCGAGGTGTAGGGACGCAGGATGTCGAGGGGTTTGGCCGCATATCCTTCTTCCTCGAGCAGCACATTGACCGACTCGCCGAGATCGGGCGCCGTGTCGGCCAGTGTGCCGTCGAGGTCGAAGAGGACCGCTTCAAGCATGGCGCACGGCGCGCATCAGGTAATTGACGCTGGTGTCCCGGCCCAGGCTGTATTGCCGGCTGAGCGGGTTGTAGCTCATGCCAACCAGTTCCGCCGGCTCCAGTTGGGCCAGCTTGGCCCAGCGCGCCAGTTCGGAAGGCTTGATGAACTTGGCGTAGTCGTGCGTGCCCTTGGGCAGCATTTGCAGCACGTACTCCGCACCGACCACCGCCAGCAGATAGGACTTCGGGTTGCGGTTCAGCGTGGACAGGAAAACCTGGCCGCCAGGCTTCACCAATCGCGCACAGGCGGTGATCACGCTGGACGGATTGGGGACGTGCTCGAGCATCTCGAGACAGGTCACGGCATCGAAGGCACCTGGCATCTCGTCGGCCAGTTCTTCGACCGCGATCTTGCGGTAATCGACCTTCTGGCCGCTTTCCAGCAGGTGCAGCTTGGCAACGCCGAGCGGCTTTTCCGACAGGTCGATGCCGGTGACGTTGGCGCCACGGGCCGCCATGCCTTCGGAGAGCAGGCCACCACCGCAGCCGACATCGAGAATGCGCTTGCCGGCCAGAACGATCGCACTGTCGATCCAGTCCAGGCGGAGCGGGTTGATGTCGTGCAGCGGCTTGAATTCGCTGTTCGGATCCCACCAGCGGTGGGCGAGTTCTCCAAATTTATCGAGTTCGGCTTGATCGGCGTTTAGCATGATGTCGTGAAAGCTGAGAGAAAAGAAAAAGCCCTGCCGAGGCAGGGCTTTTCGCTGAAGCGCGTTCGGCTTACTTGGTGCCGATGACTTCGATGTCGACGCGGCGATCCGGCTGCAGGCAATCGATCAGGGCCTTGGTCTTGACGTTGCCCTTGCACTTGTCGCCGGTAACCGGCTGCTTCTCGCCCTTGCCTTCGGTGTAGACGCGGTTGGCTTCGATGCCCTTGGCAACCAGGTACTCCTTGACGGCGGCAGCGCGCTTCTCGGACAGCTTCTGGTTGTAGGAATCGGAACCGATGCGGTCGGTGTGGCCGACGGCCAGGATCACTTCGAGGTTGATGGCCTTGGCCTTGGAGACCAGGTCATCCAGCTTGGCCTTGCCTTCCGGACGCAGGACAGCCTTGTTGAAGTCGAACAGGGCGTCAGCGGCGACGGTGATCTTTTCGCCGGACGGCTTGACGCCGGTGGCAGCCGGGGCGGCAGCAGCCGGCGCGGCAGCGGTGGCCGGGGCGCAGGCGGAAGCCGGCAGCAGGTCCTTGTCGCATTCGCAACCGGCCTTGTCGGCAGCGGCAGCGGCCGGGGTCCAGTAGCCATCGCGCCAGCACAGGCCGGTGCCGCTGGTAACGACTTCGCCACGCTGGTCGATGACGTAGACTTTTTCCTGGGCGACGGCGGAGAAACCGGCGGCAGCCAGTAGGGCCAGAACCAGAGACTTCTTGGCGATATTCTTGATCATTGTTTTCCCTCGTTGAAGAAAATTGGAAATCCGTTAACCCGCTGCAACCCTCCAAAATAGGGGTGGCTAGCGAAATTCCAGATTATTCTGCCATAGCGCGATTGTTGAATCCAAGTGATTTGGCGCCATTGGCAGTAAATTTTTGTGTTTTACGCAACAGTTTCCAGCAACCCATACATCAGTGACGTGTTCTCTGCCGGCGACATAGACGAGATGAGACAGCGGGTCGAAACACGGTTGGCATTCGATGCCACCGAGATGAACCGCGCAAAGATCGGCTGCTTTGCCGATCGAAATCGATCCGGTTTCACTCCCCAAACCCAACGCGTTGGCCGCATTCAGCGTTGCCATTCGCAAGGCTTCGGCTGCCGGCAATACGGCGG
>DATGXM010000460.1:0-5807 GCA_035298985.1 Azonexus sp.
CTGGCACACCGGCGCAAGCCCTGGCCCTGGCCGGCTGGCCGTCCGAAGTCCGCGGCTTCGGCCCGGTACGCAAGGCGGCGGCCGACCGGGCCGGGGCAGTGCGCCAGGCGGCGCGGGCAACGTTGGCCAGCTAGCGCACGAACGGTCCCCGGCGGGAGATGCTGCTCAGGCGGGCGGCCTCCCGCTCAAGCCGGAATCCGGATGCCGCTTTTTCCGGATTCCGGCGGACGCTCAATGAAACCGCCGGGTCGGCACAGGCGGCAGATGCACAGCCTTTTCCTGCCTCCCGTAAGACGCCTTCTTACCCCTTTCTTCGCCACCTCTCTCCGGGCATCGGGTTTGCATGCCTTGGCCCGGGCGGAGAATCGCCGACCGGCGCTTCCCGTCTTTTCCGGCGGAGAGTGCGATGTCCCATGCCCGCGTTCACGAAATCGACCTGCTGCGTTTTCTGGCGGCGCTGGCCGTGGTCTTCTATCACTACGCCTTCCGCGGAGCCGCAGCCGGCGGCCTGTCCGCCCTGTCCTACCCGGCCATCGCGCCAGTGGCGCAATACGGTTTTCTCGGTGTGCACCTGTTCTTCATGATCAGCGGCTTCGTGATCCTGATGACCGCCAGCCGCGGCGGTGTCGCCGATTTCGCCATTTCCCGCGCGGTGCGTCTCTACCCCGCGCTGTGGGTCTGCTGCACGCTGACCTTCGCGGCAACGCTGGCCATCGGCGCCCCCCGCTTTTCGGCTTCGGCCTGGCAATACTTCGCCAACCTGACGCTGCTCGGCGGCTTTTTCCACGTCCGGCCCATGGACGGCGTGTACTGGTCGTTGTTCGTCGAACTGCGCTTCTATGCGCTGACGCTGGCCATCCTCGCCCTTCGCCGCATCCACCGCAGCCAGCGCCTGCTGACCACCTGGCTGCTCGCCTCGGCCGTGCTCCAGGCTCTGCCGGACAGCAAGCTGGGCTACCTGCTGATCGCCGATTACTCGGCCTTCTTCATCGGTGGCGCCGCCTGCTACCTGATCTGGTCCGCCGGCGCCTCCGGCGGACGGCTCGCCCTGCTCGTCGGCGCCTGGCTGCTCGGGTTGGTCCAGGCCCATCGCGAAGCGGTAGCGCTCGGCGTGCGTTTTGCCGTGAACTTCGCACCATTTGCAGTCGCTGCGACCGTCACCGCCTTTTTTGGCGTCCTGCTCGCCATTGCCCTGCGCCGCTCCGGCTGGTTCGGCCGGCAACGCTGGCTGCTGGCCGGCGCCCTCACCTACCCGCTCTATCTGCTGCACCAGAATGTGGGCTACATGCTGTTCAACCGCTACGCCCCCGTCGTCGAGCGGCACCTGCTGTTCTGGGGTGTGATAGCGCTGGCCCTGACCGCGGCGTATGCCGTGCATCGGCTGGCCGAAAGACCGCTGGCCGCCCGGCTGCGCCGCAGCCTGACCCGCCTTGCCGACCGCTGGCGTCCGTCCGCGGCAGCGCCCCCGCCACCCGATGCCGCGGGCAGCGCTCCCCCGGGGCGGCCTGCCGGGGGCGACGGCGGGTAAATTAGGACTCGATCACCACCGGCCGGCGCGGCCATTCGCATAAAATGCACGCATGTCTTCGACCCCGATCCGCCAGTTCGCGCTGCAAGGCGCCGCGGCCATGCTCGTTTTGTCCCTCGCCTGGCCGTATTTCGGCCTGCACGGCGAGGCCCTGCCATGGCGCGAAACCAGTCTGGCCATCGGCGCCGCCGCCCTGCTCTTCGCCACCCTGTCGCGCCAGCCGTGGTGGTGGCGGGGCATCCACGCCGGCTTCATGCCCCTCGTCTGGTTCACCCAGTCGCTGGCCATCGATCCTGGCTGGTTCCTGCTCGCCGCCATCCTGCTGCTGCTCGTCTATCGCGGCGCGCTGACCGGCCAGGTGCCGCTCTACCTGTCCAACAAGCAGACCGTGCAGGCGCTCGCCGAGCTGCTCGCCGAGCGCGGCGACAGCCGCTTCCTCGATCTCGGCGCCGGCGTCGGCAGCACCACGGTGCCGCTCGCCGACGCCCTCCCCGACAGCCATTTCACGGGCTATGAAAACGCCCCGCTGACCTGGCTGGTCGGCCGCCTGTTGAGCATCGGCCGCCCCAACATCCGCTGGCGCTGGGACGACCTGTGGCAGGCCAGGCTCGGCGACTACGACGTGGTCTATGCCTTCCTGTCGCCGGCCCCGATGCCCCGCCTGTGGGAGAAGGTGCAGGCCGAGATGAAACCGGGCAGCCTGTTCGTCAGCAACAGTTTTCCGGTACCCGGCGTGGTGCCGGCGCGCGTCATCGAAGTCGATTGCACGCCGCCCCGCCCGCTCTACTGCTACCCCTTGTAACCGGGCATGGCGACCCGCAAACCGGAAACCCTGGCGCTGACCGTTTCGTTGGCCGGCACGCTGATCGTGCTGCTGGTCTTCCTCGCCGATCTTGTCGTCGCCCGCCACCGCGACCTCGAATCGGGCGAGCGTCGCCTGCAGCACTTCGGGCTGATGATGGCCGAACACACGGCACGCACCTTCGAGGCGGTCGATGTGCTGCTGCGCGAAACGGCGACCGACCTGTCGCACAGCCGGCGCGACTGGGTGGGCTGGGACGCCAGCAAGGGCTGGGAATACATCGCCCAGCGCCATTCCCGCGCCATGCCCCAGCTGCGCGACCTGATCATCTTCGACGCCCAGGGCAACCAGCGTTTCATTTCCACCTACTTCCCGGCGCCGCAGATCAACGTCCATGACCGGCCCTATTTCGCCGCCCTCGAAAGCGGCGCCGAAGGCGCCACGTTCGGCCCCTATATCGGCCGCAACTCCAACCGCTACACCTACGGCATCGCCCGCCGGGTGACCGGCGACAACGGGCAATTCAGCGGCGCCGTGTTCGGGGCGATCGAACCGGCCTATCTGCAGGACTTCTGCTGGTCGAACCGCCTGTCCGACGACTTCGAAGCGGTGCTCATCAACGCCAAGGGCGAGATCGCCGCCTCCTGCCGGCCGGCCGACCTCAGCCGCCAGTCCCCCATTCTCGGCGCCAAGGCGGAAGCCGTCCTGTTCGCCGGCAAGCTGCGCGGCCAGGTGAACGTATCGGGCCTCAGCAAAAACAACGGCCTGCTCATTTCCGTCTCCGCCGTTCCCGGTTTTTCCGACCTGCGCATCCTGACCGCAATCCCGGAAAAAACGTTGCTCGCCAACTGGCGCAACCGCCTGTTCGAACTGGGCACCCTCGCCCTGCTCGTCACCATCGTGCTGTTCGTCAGTTCGCTCCTGGTCCGCCGCCAGGTCCGGGAAATGGCCAACATGACCATCGAACTGGCCGCCAGCCACAATCACCTGGAGGAACGCGTGCACGAGGCGACCCTCGAACTGGCCGGCCAGAAGGACGAAGCCGAGCGCGCCAATACCGCCAAGAGCCGTTTCCTGGCCGCGGCCAGCCACGACTTGCGGCAACCGCTGCACGCCCTGTCGCTGTTCGCCGCCGACCTGCAGCGCCAGGTGCGCAGCGGTACGCCGCAGGAACTGCCGCGCCTGGCGGAACAGATCGCCGCCTCGACCATGCTGCTCGGCGAATTGCTCGACTCGCTGCTCGACATCTCGCGCCTGGACGTCGCCGGCATCAAGCCGGATTCCCGCGCCGCACCAGTGCAGCCGATTTTCCAGCGCCTGGCCGATTCCTTCCGGCGCGCTGCCGCCGACCGGCGCATGACGCTGCGTTTCCATCCGAGCAAGCTGTGGGTCTACACCGACCCGGTCATGCTCGAACGCATGATCGCCAACCTGGTGTCGAATGCGCTGCGCTACACGCCGCCCGGCGGGCGCGTGCTGGTCGCCGCCCGGCGCCGCGGCGGACAGGTCGCCATCGAGGTGCGCGACAACGGCATCGGCATCGCCCAGGAACACCAGGCGGCGATCTTTGCCGAGTTCTACCAGGTCGGCAATGCCGCCCGCGAACAGAACAAGGGGCTGGGGCTGGGGCTGTCCATCGTCGATCGCTTGGCCAAGGCGCTCGATATCGAAGTCGCGCTGAAATCGCGCACCGGTGAAGGAACGTGTTTCACGCTGCACGTCAGCCGCTGCCTGCCGGTAACCAGCCGCCCCACCGAGACCCCGGCCGCGGCGAGTGCCGGCACGGTGCATTGCTTGGGTGACTCGGCCGACTTGCAGGCCTGCGCCGAACTGGTCCGCCAGTGGGGCTACCAAGTGAGCATGCTGCCGGCCGGGGATGCCGGCCTGCGCTCCAGGAACGCCATCGTGATCGCCGACCCGGCGGCCGCCGCTACGCTTTGCGCCGGCGGCCAGGCACCGGAAATGCCGCTCATCGTGCTGGTGGACGACAGCCGGCCCGAACTGCCGGCCGGCGTACACGCGCTGCCGATGCCGTTGCGCCCGGCCAAGCTGCGGGCGCTACTCAACCAGCTTCAGAAAACGCTTTCGAAATCGATGCCGTAGCGGGCCACGGCTACCAAGGCCTGGGTCCGGCTGCTGACGCCGAGCGTCTTGAACACCGCAGTCGCATGAATCTTGACGGTGCCTTCGGACAGGCCGAGTTGGTCGGCGATGTCACGATTGGTCATGCCGCGCACCATGAGGGCGAGGACCTGCCCCTGGCGGTCGGTCAGTCCCACCTCGTCCGGGCGCACGCCGGTCTTGGCCGGCGGCACCGGCGTTTCGGCATCCAGCGTCGCGCCGGACTGGCCGACCGGCCGGAAGATGTTGCCGGCCAGCACCTCGCGCACCGCCGAGAGCAGCGCCTCGCCGGAAAATGCCTTGGGAATGAAACCTGACGCGCCGAGATTGAGCACCCGGGTAATGGTCGGCGTGTCGTCGAAGGCGGAAACCACGGCTACCGGCATGGCCGGATAGCGCCGACGCAGGATGTCGAGGCCGGCAAAACCGTCGATGCCGGGCAAGGCCAGATCGAGCAGCACCAGATCGAATTCGCCTTCGTTATCAAGGACATTCAGCGCCGATTCGAAATCGGCGCTCTCCTGCACCTCCACCCCGCGCTCCATCTGCGCCAGCAGGCGAACCAGGCCTTCGCGAACCAGTGCGTGATCTTCAACCACCAACAGCTTCAGCATACCCACCCCTCTTTCGACAGGCCGCTAATTTATCATTTTGCATAGACTGTGGGTTGATTCAGATCATCCGACCGCCATTCGCCGGCCCTACAAAAACACTGTCCGGCGGCGGCACGGGGCATCCCCAAACGCCGCATCCGGGTTTAAGATGGTGGCATCCAACCGGAGGGGACCAAGATGAACGACAATCAAATACACGACCCGCTCAATTTCATGCGCAACATGTGGGGCAACATGGGCTTCTCGCTCCCCGGCATGGTGGCCCCCACCTTCGACCTCGACGAGCTCGACAAGCGGATCAAGGACATGAAGGCCGTTGAAGGCTGGCTGCGCATGAACCTGTCGATGTTGCAGATGACCATCCAGGGCCTGGAGATGCAGCGCACCACGGTCGGTGCCGTGCAGGCGATGGGCAAGATGGCGGCCGATGCCGCCAAGTCGATGACTCCGGAAGCTGCCCCCGAACCCACCGCGCAGCCCCACTTCTTCCAGGGCGTCGCCGATCCGGCCCATGGCGGCGCCTTGTCCGACGCCGCCATGTGGCCGTGGCAGATGATGCAGCAAATGCGCGAACAGATGCAGCAGCACGCCGAAGCAGCAGCCCAGACGGCCACCGAGGCGCCAGCCACCAAGCCGAAGCCGGCACGGACGGCCAAGAAATAGGCGGCGCCGGGTATGCCGCCAGGGCGCCAGTCCCCCCGGCCGTCACCCACCAACCGTTCTGATCCTTAACGCGCCAGCC
>DATGXM010000461.1:0-2463 GCA_035298985.1 Azonexus sp.
GCCAGGTTGTCCATCAGCGCCAGGTCGTGCTCGATGACCGACAGCATGTTGGGACGCAGGATCTTGACAGCGACTTCGTGACCGCCGTCTTCGGGGCGCAGGCGGGCGAAGTGCACCTGGGCGATCGACGCCGAGGCGACCGGCACCGGGTCGAATTCGGCAAACACCTCGTGCGCCGGACGACCGTAGGCCTTCTCGATTTCCGCCAGCGCCAAGTCGGAGTCGAAGGGCGGGACGCGATCCTGCAGGCGGGCCAGCTCGTCGGCGATGTCGGTCGGCATCAGGTCGCGGCGGGTGGACAGCACCTGGCCGAACTTGACGAAAATGGGGCCCAGCGCTTCGAGCGCCAGGCGCAGGCGGACGGCACGCGGCGTACTGAGATCGCGCCAGAACTGCAGGGCGTTGGCGATGCGCACCAGGCGGCCGCTCGGCTCGTGTTCGAGCACCATTTCGTCGAGGCCGAAACGGCTGGCGACGGAGGCGATCTTGAGCAGGCGGAAAAGGCGCATGGGGCGGGAAACGACCGGCGAAGTCAAACGAGCATCGTAACACGCCTACGCGGCTTGCGGCCCGGCGATTTACGCCGGAAGGGGGTCGCCCGGCGCCGACAATTTGCCAGCCGTCGAGTGCAATGGGATAAACTAGCGAACCGCGTTGTACCGGTCTTCCGCTGCCCGTCGAACCCTAGTCAAGCTGCCATGAGCGAACTGAAAAATCCAATCGATATTGCACGGGAAGCGCTGAAGCGTCTGACGGTTCGTCACCTGCCGCCGACGCCTGCCAATTACCAGGCCTGCTATAACGAAATCGCCGGCCTGCCCGATATTCCGCAGTTCCCCGACACACCGTTGCGCCAGCTGGCGGCGAACCTGGTGGCCCACAATGAACGGCAGGAGAACCAGCTCGAGCTGCTCGGTGCGGCGATCGGACAGCGCAGCTGGCAAGGGGTGACCGATGCGCTGATCGCCTTTGCCGAAAGTGCCGCACCGGAAGCGCCGGCACGGGTTGAGCTGACCCTGCCGACCGTCTTTCCGGCAACCTCGGCGCTAGCCCTGGCACGCTTCGTCGAGGCCTTGTTGCCGTCCTTCGGCAGCGACAATCCGCGTGCGCTGGCCATGGCGGCGGATCTCGTCCAGCTGCTCAAGCAGCCGCAGGTTGACATCCTGGCCATCCAGAATGCCTTGGGCACCCTGACGCATCATGTCCGTTCGGCGCTCGAGGAACAGCTCGAGGTCCGCGATTCCCTGCTCGCCCTGCTTCACCTGCTGATCGAGAATGTCGGCGAGCTGAGCGAAGACGACCGCTGGCTGAAGGGGCAGATCGACGGCCTGCTGGCCAGCATCACGCCGCCCCTGACCTTGCGCCATCTCGACGAGATGGAGCGCCGGATGCGCGACGTCATCGAGAAGCAGGCGCGGGCCAAGGTGTGCTCGGTCGCGGCGCAGCAGGAGCTGCGCCACATGCTCGCCGAATTCGTCGAAAGCCTGGCGCAGATCAACCAGTCGAGCAGCGAGTTCGAGGCGAAAATCGAGGCAAGCGCGCGGCAGATCGAACAGGTGGCTACAGCGGACGAGCTGAAGGCCCTGCTCGCCGGTGTGCTGTCGGCGACGCACGCCATGGTCGAGGAGTCGGCTTCGTCGCGCGCGCAATTGAAATCGCTGCAGGACAAGGTCGAGGCGACCGAGGCCGAGTTGCTGCAACTGCACCAGGAACTCGACAGCGCCAGCGCGCTGGCCCGCCACGATCCACTGACCGACGCGCTGAACCGCAAGGGGCTGGACGAGGCCCTGCTGCGCGAAATCTCCAGCATGCGGCGCAAGGACACCCCGTTGTCGGTCAGCCTGCTCGATATCGACAATTTCAAGAAACTCAACGACAGCCTGGGGCACGATGTCGGCGACGGCGCACTGGTGCATCTGGCCGATGTCGCGCGTCGCCACATCCGGCCGAGCGACACCCTGGCCCGCTACGGCGGCGAGGAGTTCGTGATCCTGATGCCGGATACCGTCCTCAACGACGGCATCGAGGTCATCACCCGCCTGCAGCGTGAGCTGACCAAGGCGATTTTCATGGCCGGCAGCGAGCGGGTGCTGATCACCTTCAGTGCCGGTGTCGCCCAGGTCGAGCCGGAAGAGTCGGGGAGCGATGCCATCCGGCGGGCCGACCAGGCCATGTACCTGGCCAAGCGGGCCGGCAAGAACCGGGTGATGGGCGGCTGACAACGAGCGGGCCGATGGCGCAGGTCTGCAGCTTTCCCCCGGTCGCCGCGTCCGATGCGCGGGTGCTTATCCTGGGCAGCATGCCGGGCGAGGCCTCGCTGCGCGCCGGCCAGTACTATGCCCACCAACGCAATGCCTTCTGGCGCATCATGGGCGACCTGCTCGGCGCCGGGCCGGCACTGCCCTACGCCGAGCGCCTGGCCCGTCTGCAGGGGGCCGGCATTGCGCTGTGGGATGTGATCGC
>DATGXM010000462.1:0-1842 GCA_035298985.1 Azonexus sp.
GGCCACGATGGCCGCCGCCATGATCCAGCGCCCGCCGTCGGACGGCTGGCGCAGGCGATTGGCCATCGCGTTCCCGGCCACCCCGAGCAGGCAGGCGACGCCACTAAATCCGACACCGGACAGGAAAGCCCCCAGCCCGATGTAAAACGACGGGGTATCGAGCACCGGCACATAATTGGCGAGGACCGGCACGCCCTGCCCGTCCAGTGGTGACAACAGCATTGCCACCACGCCGAGCCCGGCCAGCCAGACGCCGGCACGCGCCATCCGCGCCAGGACGCCACCGCCGGCCGGCAGCATGGTCAGCCACAAACCGGCCGCCACGGCCAGGAACCAGACGACGACCGCCAGATCGACGTGCAGCACCAGCGCGCTACGGAAAAACTCCGCGCCCAGCCCGAGAAACGGCGTGCGAGCGACGACCAGCACCACGGCACACAGCGTCGACGCGCCGAGGGCAAGCAAGGCCAGCAACCACCAGGCCGCCGGCAGTGCGCCCGAAACTGCTACCGGACGTTCGGCAGTCTCGAAGGCCGGGGAAATCGCGGCCTGTGTGCAGGAGGCGGTGGCGCGCATCAGATCACACCGCGCCCTGATGCGGCGTCTGGGACAGGAAGGGAACGCCGAAGAAGGTCAGGAAGGCGGCGACGAATACCCCGATCACCAGCCAGGCGCCCAACCGCGGCGACAGGTTGAAAGTCAGCCGGGCATGCAGCGAGATGCCGACGATGAGCCAGGTGATGAAGGCCCAGGTTTCCAGCGGGTCCCAGTCCCAGTACCGGCCCCAGGCGTCCTGCGCCCAGATCGCCCCGGCGATCAGCATCAGGGTCTCGAAAACGAAGCCGATGGCCATGCAGCGATACGACAGCTCGCTCAGGCGACCGCTCTCCGGCAGGCGCTGAAACCACGCATCGGGGCGCCCGTCGCGGCGGATCAGGATGACGCCGGACAGGCCGACGGCCACCAGCACGGCCCCCAGGAAGACCTTGCCGAAGCCGATGTGGATGAACAGCCAGACCGTGTGATAGGTCGGCGGCAAATGGGTCTCGCCGGGACTGACCGTCATCAGCCAGCCCATCATGGTGAACAGGATGGGCATCACGATGGCCGCCACCGGGCGAATGGCCGGCAAACGCCAGTAGGCGATCGAGAAGGCGAGCATCAGGCTCCACACATTGCTCGACAGGATTTCGAACATCGTCACGAACGGGCCGTGATCGAGGCGCTGCCAGCGCAACACGATGGCCGCGGTGTGCAGGACCAGCCCGACCACCATCAGGCCGAGCACCGTGCGCTCCGGCCGTTTCTTCAACAGCACCCCGAAGATCGCAATGCTGCCGGCCAGGACATAGGCAACGACCGCGACCCACAGGATGCGCAACTCTCCGATCAAATCCAATTCCCACTCCTGGAAAAATTCTCAAAACTGGACAACCCACGCAAGCCCGATGCCAGCCTGACATCAAGCCGACCTCGGCTCAGGCGTTCCAGGGACGAGCGGCAAACTTCCGCCAGAAATGCCAGCCCAAAGCCAGTACGGCAATAGCTGCGGCGCCCAGCAACCAGTGCATGGTCCGGTCCCAGGCCACCTGGTAGCCCATCCAGGTCCGCAAACCCAGATAGGTCAGGCGTCCGCCCGGCAAATCGAGATGGACGATACCCTGATCGCCGGGAATTTCCCAGCGCTGCTCGCCCTGACGGACGACCACGACATAGCGTGCCGGCAGGCGGAACTCGCCGCCCGCCTCGGGCACCGGCTCATCGTCGAACTGCAAGGCCGCCCATACCGGCTCGTCGTTCCCCGGCAGCGACCACTGCCGCGCCTGGGTCAAGGCATTGGCC
>DATGXM010000463.1:0-2453 GCA_035298985.1 Azonexus sp.
CAGCAGGCGCGAACGCTCGATCCTGCCCTGCATGGCGCGCTGCAGTTGCCCGCCCAGCGCCGCAACGTCCTGCTGGCGCTGACGCAGGCGTTCGGCCGGGTGGAACAGCCGGGTGCCCAGCCAGTCCAGGCGCTGCTGCTGGTCGGCCAGGGCGCGCGCGCTGCGCCGCTGCAATTGGCTAGCCAGGCGCTCCAGGTGGGCGAGCAGGCCATCGCGGTCGGGGCTGAGCAGTTCGGCCGCGGCGGTCGGCGTCGGGGCGCGCAGGTCGGCGGCGAAATCGGCAATCGTGAAGTCGGTTTCGTGGCCGACGCCGGAAATGACCGGGATGGCCGAGGCGCGGATGGCGCGGGCGACGCATTCCTCGTTGAATGACCACAGGTCTTCGATGCTGCCGCCGCCACGGCACAGGATGATGGCGTCGCAATCGCTGGCGCCGGCCTGGCCTAGCGCTTCGGCGATCCTGAGGGCGGCGCCTTCACCCTGGACCAGCGTCGGATAGATGCTGATGCGCAGGTGCGGCGCCCGCCGGTGCAGCGTGGTCAGCACGTCGCGCAGCGCGGCGGCCTGCAGGCTGCTGACGATGGCGACATGGCGGGGAAAGTCGGGGAGCGGGCGTTTCGCTGCGGCGGCGAACAGGCCTTCGGCTTCGAGTTGCGCCTTCAGCTTGAGGAAGCGCTCGAACAGGTCGCCCTGGCCGGCACGTCGGATGGCCTCGATATTGAGCTGGAATTCGCCGCGCGGCTCGTAGAAGGAGACGAGGGCCCGCGCTTCGATCTTCTGGCCGTTCTCCAGGCGCCAGCCGAGCAGCTGGGCGCGGTTGCGCCACATCACGCAGCGCACCTGGGCCGAGCTGTCCTTCAGCGAGAAATAGACGTGTCCCGATGCGGCGTAGGTCAGGTTGGAGATTTCGCCGCTAACCCAGGTGAGCGGAAAAGCGGATTCGAGGCAGTCACGCACCAGGCGATTGAGGCTGGAAACGCTGAGGACGGAACTGCCGGCGGGCGGGGTTGGCGTGGGCATTTTTTGATTGTACCGCGCCAGCTTGCCGGGTGGTCCCCTCTTGACAGCGGGAAAATATCCTAAGTCGTTGATTTTTATATTGGCGAAACGATGTGCCTCGTTTTTTGGCAGAGCAGGCAAAATCCTTATGGCGCAGGGGGGTTAGCGCGCTTGATGACAACTGATTCACAGACTTATCCACAGCTTTTGGGGATAAGCCGGAAAATTCCGACATTTCGTCGCTTGCCCTGATGCGGGGGGGCAGTGCAGAATTGCGGGCTAAATTTCCACCGAGGATTCCGACAAGTGATTGAAATCGTCAAGGCGGCCGGTTGGCCCATCTGGCCCCTGTTGCTGGCTTCAGTTATTTCCGTGGCCCTGATCATCGAGCGCCTGGTCGCCCTGCGCCGCAGCAAGGTGGTTCCCGCCGGCCTGCTGCAGCGCGCCGTCGGCGAGTTCAAGCGCGGCGCCAACAACGACAAGCTGCTCGAAGAGCTGGAGCGCCATTCGCCGCTCGGCCGCGTGCTGTCGTCCGGCCTGCGCAACGTCAATGCCTCCCGCGAGATCATGAAGGAATCGATCGAGGAATCCGGCAACGCCGTTTCCCACGACCTCAATCGCTACCTGACCACGCTCGGCACCATCGCTTCGATCAGTCCGCTGATGGGCCTGTTCGGCACCGTGGTCGGCATGATCGAAATCTTCGGTTCGCAATCGCCGACCGGCGCCAACCCGATGCAACTGGCGCATGGCATTTCCATCGCCCTGTACAACACCGGTTTCGGCCTGGTCATCGCCATTCCGAGCCTGATCTTCTGGCGCCATTTCCGGGCGCTGGTCGATGGCTTCGTCGTCGAGATGGAACAGCAGGCCGTCCGCCTCGTCGAGTACATGCACGGCGACCGGAAGTAAGCGATGAATTTCCAGCGCGGACGCAGCCGGGAAGAACCGGAAATCAACCTGATTCCGATGATCGACGTCTTGCTGGTCATCATCATTTTCCTGATGCTGACCACCACCTACGCCAAGTTCTCCGGGCTGGAGATCAACCTGCCGACGGCCGACGCCAGCAAGCAGGCCGACCAGCCCAACGAGGTCGATGTCGCCGTGACGGCCAGCGGCCAGGTGCTGGTGAACAAGTCGCCGCTGGCGGCTACCGACGTCAAGAGCATCGCCGAAGGTCTGCGCCGGGCGGCGGGCGGCAAGGACGATCCGCTGATCGTCATCAACGCCGACGCCAAGGCCACCCACCAGAGCGTGGTCGATGTCATGCAGGCAGCACAGACGGCGGGCTATCCGCACATCTCCTTCGCCACGCAGAACCGCTGATGCTGGCGCGCTGGCTACAGCGACAATGGTTCGAACGACGCCGGCTGACGCCGGCGTTGTGGCTTTTTGCCCCCCTGGCCGCTTTGTACGCCGGATTGGCTCGCCTCAATCGCGCCCTCGCCAAG
>DATGXM010000464.1:0-15169 GCA_035298985.1 Azonexus sp.
CATGGGTCGGATCGTTCAGGAAATCATCGGAGCGCGGGTGGGGAACCATGATGCGGATCCGGGCTCCGTCGCAGCACACCCGCCACAGCTCCTTCATGACCCCCAGATAGACTTCCGGAGCCTGCCCCAGATGTTCCAGTACATGGATCAGGTCGATCTCGTCGACCGAATCGTCGGGCCAGGGCCAGGGCGTCTTTTCAAGATCGAGAACGAGATCGGGCTGGCATCCCGCCTGGGAATCCACATTGACAAAGCCTTCACGCTTGCGCCGCCCACATCCCAGATTCAGCTTCAATTTCGCTTCTGCCACCGATCCCTCCACAACCCGCTCCCTATTCTTCTGTCCAGCCATTCAAAAAATCCGACATTGCCGCGCATACGCGGTCGATCACGCCGTCCCACGCCCCCATCTGATCCTGCCGGAATATTCTCATAGTTGGGTACCACGGGCTATCCTCGCGGGGTGGCAGCCAGCGCCAGTCGGTGTCGAAACGGTCGATCATCCACACCGGCTTGCCCATGGCCCCGGCCAGATGCGCCACGGCCGTATCGACGCTGATCACCAGGTCGAGGTTGGCGATGATGGCTGCCGTATCGGAAAAATCCTTCACCTCGCCCATCGGGTCAAAAAACGCTGCGCTCCAACCGTTCTCGGCAATTTCCGCCGCTTCCTTGCCCATCTGCAGGTTCACCCAAGCGACGGCGGCCCCCTTGATCAGCGGCCGCAACTGCCGCAGGGCCACTGTTTTGGCTGAGCGATAGATGAAGGTCTCGCTGGTCGCCCAGACCAGGCCGACCCGCGGCCGCCCGGTTCGCGGAAGGCGCGCCTGCCAGAATGCCGCGCGCCCCGCCTCGGGGCACAGATAGGGAACCGGCGCCGGAATGCTGGCCACCGCCGTGCCGCAACGCCAGGGCAGCGACATGACCGGGCAATTGAAATCATGCTCGGGAATCGGCTGCCCCCAGGGCAACAGGTCAACATCGTCGCCCAGCGCGGAGCTGCGGAACAGGTCGGTCAGGGCATGCAAGGTGTAATAGACCAGCCTGACGCTGGGGAAACGCCTTTTTAGCTCAATCAGGTAGCGGGCGAACTGCAGATTGTCGCCGAATCCCTGTTCGCTGTAGATGAACAGCGTCTTGCCGTCAAGCGGCTGGCCGGTCCACGCCGGCGTCGCCAGCGGCGGCCGCTTCTCCGCCAGTTGCGGCATTTTCCAGCGCGATTCGTAATAGGGCCAGCCAGCAGCCAGGTCGCCCTCGCTCAACAGCAGCAGGCCGAGGTTGAGTTCTGCCGAGGCGTGCCCCGGCTCGCGAGCCAGGACGTAGCGGAACGCCTGCTCGGCCTCGGCAAAGCGCCGCTGGCGCATCAGCACGGCGCCGTAGTTGACGCGGGCGTCGGTGCTCTGTGGATCGAGGTCCACCGCCTTGGCCAGCAAGGTCTCGGCCTCGTCCACCGTGCTCGAACGCGCCATCAGCGCGCCGAGGTTGATCTGCGGCGCCACCAGCGCCGGATTGATCTCCTGCGCCCGGCGAAACGCGGCCTTTGCCTCTTCCTCCTGCCCCAGCCGGTTGAGGACCAGGGCGAGGTTGTTGAATGCCTCGGCCATGTCCGGTTCGAGTTCGACGGCGCGCTGATAGGCTTGCCGCGCCAGCTCGAATTCGCCCTCGCCACGCAGCGCATTGCCCAGGAAATAATGGGCGATGCCGCCCGCGCTGGGGCGGGCCGCCAGTTCGCTCCACAACTGCCGGTACTCATGGGGGCTGACATGCAATTCCAGCATGACGCCGAGATCGTTGAGGTAGACCGGGTTGTCCGGATTCATCTGTAGCGCCAGCATGTAGGCCTGCGCCGCGGCCTGCCAGTCGCCCAGTTCCTTGTGCAGGTCGCCGCGCAGCTTGGAAACGTCATCTCCCGGCTGCCGGATTTCGTCGAGCACGATTAGCGCTTCGGAAAAACGGCGCTGCAGATGCAGGCAGTGCGCCAGATTGAAGCGCATGTTGTCGGCCGGCCCGTTGCTCAGGCTGATGGCCATTCGCAACAGGGGTTCGGCTTCGTTCAAGCGGCCGGCAGCGATCAGCGCACCGCCGAAATCGGAAAGAATGCGGGAATCCGTCGGCGCCAGCTGCGCCGCCTGCTCAAGCAGCGCCACGCCTTGGGCAATATCGCCGACCTGCAAGCGGACGCCGCCCAGCGCCGCTAGCAGGCCCGGGTGCTGCGGCTGCCGGACCAGCGCCGCCCTGACCTCGGCTTCCTGCTCGGCAAAACTGATAAAGTTGCTCTCCGTCACACGCGCTTCCATTGACCATGTTTTTGGCCGGAGTTTAGCACCGCAAAATTTTCCTAAAGTTTTTTTGGGGCCGGTCGTAATTAGACTCAAGGGACAAATCCCGCACTTCTTCAAGAACACGAAGACCCGATTATCAGATTGCAAGGAGAGTCAAAATGGCATCCGTCGTCTTTACCAACACTTATTCACTGAATGCTCAGAAGAACCTGAATAAGAACTCCAGCGGCCTTGCCACCGCGCTGGAACGTCTGTCGTCCGGTTTGCGCGTCAACTCCTCGATGGACGACGCCGCCGGTCTGGCCGTTGCCTCCAAGATGGAAGCCCAATCCCGCGGCATGACGGTCGCCATGCGTAACGCCTCCGACGGTATTTCTTACGCTCAGACGGCTGACAGCGCACTGTCCAGCGTCAGCGACATGCTGCAACGTATGCGCGAACTGGCCACCCAATCCCTGAACGGCGCCATCGGCGACACGGAACGCGGCTTCATCAACAACGAATTCTCGCAGCTTCAGGCGGAAGCCGGCCGCGTCCAAGGCGCCGCCATGATCAACGGCACCAGCGTGTTCAGCACCTTCTCCTTCCAGGTCGGTGCCAACGCTACCGACACCCTGTCCGCCACCTTCAGCAGCACGAGCATCACCGGCACCAGCGTGTCGACCACCGGCGCAGCCTCTACCGCCCTGGCCAGCGTGGATGCCTGGATCAACTCGATGGCGTCCAACCGTTCGACCATCGGTGGTGTGAACTCCCGCCTCAATACCACGATCCAATACCTGGAAGCTGCCCGTGAAAACCAGACTGCTGCTCGTAGCCGCATCATGGACGCTGACTTCGCTTCGGAAACCGCATCGCTGACCCGCTACCAGATCCTGCAACAAGCTGGTACGGCCATGGTTTCCCAAGCCAACAGCATCCCGAACAACGTGCTGAGCCTGCTGCGTTAATATCGAACAGGTTTCCAAGTAGAGTTTGTTTCCCGGGGCGGCCCCGGCCACCAGGCCGAGGCCGCCCTTAACCCTTAACCGATCCAGGGGTTAAACATGAGCATTTCATCAATCAACTCGCAATCGGGATTCCAGATTCCGGTGTCTACGGGCGGACGGGGCGAAGGCAAGCTCCCTGAAGACGCTGCAGTGGCCCGTGTCCAGGGTACTGACGCCGGCACGGCGGCAGGAGCCATCGACAAGCGGGCGAGCATTCTCGGCACGCAGAAAACCGACGCTTCGCGCAGCGAAAAGCAGGAAGACAAGGGCCCGGAACCGGACCAGCAGACACTTACCGACGCCGTCGACAAGGTCAGGCGTTTCGTCCAGTCGGCAGCCAGCGACGTCAGTTTCTCGGTCGATGACGAAAGCGGCGTCCGCGTCGTCAAGGTCGTCGATAAGGAAACCAAGGAAATCATCCGCCAGATGCCGTCGAAAGAAGTCGTTGAACTTGCCAAGGCTTTGGATAAACTTCAGGGTCTGATGATCAAGCAGACAGCTTGATCGCAAAGCACTTCAATCAGCCACAAGGAGGCTTATCGTGGCAAGCGTATCCTCGCTGGGTGTCGGCACCGGCATCGACCTGAACTCCATCCTGACCAAACTGGTCGCGGTAGAGAGTATTCCGCTCAATCAACTGACCACCAAGCAGAACAGCTACAAGAGCCAGCTGTCCGCTTTTGGCCGCATCCAGAGCGCCGTAGAAAAGCTGGCCAGCGCGTCGAAAGCCATCGCCACCGAAACCGGCTTCAAGGGATACCAGGCCACCGTCCGCGACACGGACTATGCGACGGCCTCCGCGACCAGCTATGCCTCGGCCGGCAGCTTTTCCTTGCGGGTCGATCAGCTGGCACAGGCCAACAAGCTCCTTTCCGGCGCCAATCCGAGCATTGCGGCCGGTTCGCTGACCATAGAACTCGGCGATGTCTCAAGCGGATCGTTCGTCAGCAAATCCGGCACCTCCCCGGTCACGATCAATTTCACCGGCAGCACGATCGAGGATTTGCGTATCGCCATCAATGGAGCACAAGCCGGCGTCAAGGCAACGATCGTCAATGGCACGGGCGGCAAACAGTTGATGCTGACCAGCGACGAAACGGGAAAAACCAACACCATCAAGCTGACCGGCACCGCCGGCCTGAGCGACTTCAGTTTCCGCTCGCTGCCCGCCGGCACGGCCTTTACTGAAAAAGCCGTCGCCCAGGATGCGCAGGCTGAAGTCGACGGGGTAGCCGTCAGTTCCAGCACGAACACCATTACCGACGCCCTGACCGGCGTCACCGTCACCGTCAAGAAGGCCCACGACCCGCTGGACGTGACGGACATGACCACGCTGGACATCGGCAATGACACCGCCGGCATGACGACCAAGGTCAAGGATTTCGTCACGGCGTGGAACGAGTTGAACACGCTGACCAAGGACCTGACCAAATACGATACCGCCAACAAGACGGCCGCGGCGCTGACCGGCGACGGCTCGGTGTCGAATCTGAACCGGCAATTGCGCAGCCTGCTTTCCTCGCCGCCTGCCGGTGTCAGCGCCACCTATCCGACCATGGCCAGCCTCGGCATTTCGCTGCAAAGCGACGGCTCACTCAAGCTGGACGAAACCGCACTGTCAAGCGCGATTTCCAACAATCTTAGTGCGGTGTCGACCTCCATTACCGCCTTTGGCGCCGCTTTTCAAAGCACCGCCAACGCCATGACCGCGACCGGTGGCGTGGTAGCGAACCGCGAAGATTCATTGAACCGGATCATCAAGGACTTCGACAGCCGCAAGGAAGCCATGCAGCGCCGTATCGACGCGGTCCAGGCGCGTTACGAAAAGCAGTTCACCGCGCTCGACAAGTTGATGGGGCAAATGCAGACACAAAGCAGCTACCTGACACAACAACTGGCCAAACTGGGTTGATAAGGTAATATTACAATCATGTTCACCTCTCAACTGAACCCCCTGAAAGCCTACGAAAACGTAGGCCTCGAGACAGCGGTCCAATCCGCCAGCCCGCACAAGCTGATCCTGATGCTGTTCGACGGTGCCAAACAGGCACTGCTGACCGCCCGCCTGGGTATGGAAATGGGGGACATCCCGCGCAAGGGTACGTCGATTTCCAAGGCCATCGATATCATCATCAACGGCTTGCGGGCCAGCCTCAACCTTGAGGCCGGAGGCAAGCTATCCGACGACCTGTGGGCGCTCTACGACTATATGGGACGCCGCCTGCTGCATGCCAACCTGCATAACGACCTCGGTGCGCTCGATGAAGTCATCAGCCTGTTGGGCGAAATCCATTCGGCATGGATCGAAATCGGCGACCAGGTAGAAGCCTCCCCGGTAGACAGTAGCGCCGGGCGCTAAGGCCATAGGGAAATGCCCTCACGCTATCTCGAATGCCTGAGAACGCTGCATACCCACTACCGGTCTCTGCACCAGATGGCCGGCCACAGCAATTGGGACGAGCTGAGCACTGAAGGCACGCGCGGTATGGCGCTGCTGCAGGAGCTTCAGCGGACGGAAGCTACCCTGCTGCCGGCCGAACGCAGCGAAGCACGGCAATTGCTGGCGGAAATCCTAGCCAACGATCAACAGATCCGTTTTACTGCCTCGGCCTGGCTGGCTGATACCGCTCCCTTGCTGCGCGCCCTGAACCGGCAGCCATGATCCCTCCGGACGTTGCCAACAACCTGCGTCTGATCGTTCCGGACCAGCAGCTCAACAACGCCCAGGCCCAGCCGGTCACGCGGACACAGGCGATCGCCGATGTCCTCAGCGACCTCGTTCCCGGCCAGCGCATTCTGGCCGAAATCCAGTCCCTGCTGCCCAACGGAACCTACCGGGCGGTTGTCGCCCAGCGCGACGTGACGCTGGCCCTGCCCTTCTCGGCCAAACCCGGTGACTCGCTCGAACTGGAGGTTACCGAAAGCAACGGCAAGCTGACGCTCGCCGTGGTCAGCAATCGCCCGGGCGGTGCGGCCGAGCCAGCTACGGCCGAATCGGTTTCTACTTCGCTCAGCCCGGCCGGCAAGCTGATCGGCGGCTTGTTGAACGATATCAGCGGCGACGGCCGCCGGGCGCCCCCCGCCATCCTGAACAACAGCGCGCCTATCTTCGAGCAATTGCCGAAGACGGCGCAGGAAATGATGCCTATCCTGAAGCAGGCCCTGACCCAGAGCGGCATGTTCTACGAGGCGCATCAGGCACGCTGGGTGGCCGGCGAACTGCCGACCGAAGCCTTGCAGCAGGAACCGCAGGGCAAGCTGCAAACGAACACCCCGGTTGCCATTACCGCCGGCATGGCCCAGGCGGCCGATGGCGATACCTCGGCCAAGGGAGGCATCACCAGCACTTCATTGCCAGCTTCCGCCGCCGGCCCGTCGAGCGACCAGGCAATGCTGACCAATAGCCGGATTCCGCACGAATTGACCTCCCTCGTCCAGCAACAGCTGGACGGCTTGTCGACGCAGAACTTCGTCTGGCAAGGGCAAATCTGGCCGGGACAGGACCTGCGCTGGGAAATCGGTGATGACGCCCGCCACGCCAGAACAGCCGGCGACGCCGAGTCCCGGCAATGGCAAACCCGCCTCAAGCTGTCGCTTCCCAAGCTCGGTCAGATCGACGCACAGCTCAGCCTGAATGCCGGTGGCGAGGTCAGCCTGTCGCTGCTCGCCGGCTCGGACGCCAGCGCAGCCCAGTTACGCGACCAGAGCACACAACTGGCCGGGCAATTCGCGGCCGCAGGTCTGCGGCTGACCCAGCTCGCCATGCAGAAAAATGAGCAAGCCGAACAGTGACCCGGTCCGCGAGGCCATCGCACTGGCCTACCGGCAGACCGATGCGGCCCCGCGTGTCGTCGCCAAGGGCAAAGGCGTCGTTGCCGACGAAATCATCGCCCGCGCCAAGGAGCACGGCGTTTTCGTGCATGAATCCCCCGAACTGGTCGCCTTGCTCACCCAGGTTGACATCGACGAGCACATTCCGCCACAGCTCTATCTGGCCGTCGCCGAACTGCTCGCCTGGCTGTACCGTATCGAACACGGCGAAGCAGCGTAGCTGCCCCCCGTTCAGTGCGACAAGGCGCGCAATGAATTAACATGCCGGCATTACTTACGCCGTTCAAGACCGCATGTTGCGCAGCCCAGAAGAATTTTCGCTCCCCGACTTCGAAATCGACCGTCGCGACGAGTACGCCCAGTACATCCTCGATCAGCAGCCAGACATTCTGTTTTATCTCCAGCTCTTGGCCAGGCAGAGCGAACCGATCAGCGCCTATATCGACGACGGACGGCAAAGTTTCCTGACCGCGCTTCTCGCAGTCGATGCGGAAAGCGGCACTTTATTCCTGGAGCCCCCCCTGTCCGACGAAACCAGGCTCGCTGCCCGGCAAGCGACGACAATCACCCTGATCGCCCGCTTGGAAGGGGTGAAAACCCTGTTCCGCATCAACGCTGTGCGCGAAACGCAGGGCAATCATTCCACCCTGACAGCCCCCCTGCCCGCCACGCTGCTCCGCCTGCAACGCCGGGAATTCTTTCGCCTTGAGCCGCCAACGAACCCGCCCATCCATTGCGGCATCGCCATCGAGCACCCGGCCAGCGGCATCCAGACGCACGTACTGCCGGTCCTCGACATCAGTGCCGGCGGCATCAGCCTGCAGGCACCGACCACGCTAGCGAACGATCTCGAACCGGGCGGCATCTTCCAGGATTGCCGCCTGGATATTCCGGAAGAATGTGTCCTGCAGATCAATCTGCAGGTGCAGAAGGTGGTGGAAATCTCGACGAATGCCGACCAGCACAAATTGCGCGTCGGCTGCTCTTTTGTCGGCATGCCCGCCATGCGCCTGGCGACCATCGAGCGCTACATCACCCGCATCGAACGGGAACGGACGGCCAGAAACTCCGGTTTGGCCGATTAGATCTGGATGTTCATCACGTCCTGATAGGCCGAGACGAGCTTGTTGCGGACCTGGACCATTTCCTGGAACGAGACACTTGCCGTCTGCAGGGCGATCATGACCTCGTGCAGGTTCTGGCTGGTGTCGCCGGCGGCAAGTTTTTCCGCCATCTGGTCGGCTTGCTGTTGGGTCTGGTTAACCTTGTTGATGGAGTTTTGCAGAATCTGGGCAAAATCGGCACCACCCGCTGCCGGCGACGCTTCCGTCGTGGCCTTGCCGGTGGCTTGCGCGGCGGTGGTCCGCAGCGCGCTCAACATTTGTTCGATTCCTTGCGTATCCATGATCAACTCCAATGCTCTCGGAGATTAAACAAGCAATTCCCAGGCCAGATCAGCCCTCGAAATGCCCTTCATCCCGATATTGCTGCAACTTGTAACGCAACGTCCGCTCCGAAATCCCCAGGCGTTCGATGGCTTTCTTGCGGGAGCCCCCCACTTCGGCCAGGGTACGCAGGATGTGCTCGCGTTCCAAGTCCTTCATATTATCGACTCTTTTGTCGCTTTCCGGCAGCCCCCCGATCGGCACGGTTTCCGGCACGGCCCGCACGGCAGGGATCGACGCTTCGGAGGGCCGAACCGTCAGGTTCAAGGCCTCCGGTCCAATGCTGTTGCCGGACGCCATGATCAGCGCCCGCTGGATGACATTCTCCAGTTCGCGGATATTGCCCGGCCAGGCATGCGCCGTCAGCACCGCCTCGGCAGCTGGCGACAGGCTCATGCCGGTCCGCCCGAAACGTCCGCCGTGCTCGGTGACGAAATGGCGGGCGATGGCGACGATGTCCTGCGGCCGCTGGCGCAGCGACGGGATGGCAATCGGAAAAACGTTCAGGCGGTAATAGAGGTCCTCGCGGAACACGCCCTTGGCCACGGCTTCCGCCATGTCGCGATTGGACGTGGCGACGATGCGGATATTGAGCGGCACCGGCTTCTTGCCGCCCACCCGTTCGACTTCCCGCTCCTGCAGCACGCGCAGCAGTTTGGCCTGCAGCCCCATCGGCATCTCGGTCACTTCGTCGAGCAGCAGGGTACCGTCCTGCGCCTGTTCGAACTTGCCGGCCTGGGCCTGCTGGGCGCCGGTAAACGCCCCCTTCTCGTAGCCGAACAGCGTCGCTTCGAGCAGGCTGTCGGGAATCGCAGCGCAGTTGATCGCCACGAACGGCCCTGCCTTGCGTCCAGAATGGCGGTGGATGTAGCGAGCGACCACTTCCTTGCCAACCCCCGATTCTCCGGTAAGCAGGACCGTGGCATCGGTCTGCGCCACGCGCTGGGCGATGGCGAACAGTTCACGGCTGGCCGGATCGTTGGCTACCACGCCGGCACCATCGTCGGAAGCCGGCAATTCGTACTTGTTGATATGGGCGAGCAAGGCTTGCGGCTCGAAGGGCTTGAGCAGGAAATCGCAAGCACCGGAACGCATGGCGTCCACCGCCTTGTCGACCTCGGCATAGGCCGTCATCAGCACGACCGGCAGGTGCGGCAGGCGGGCACGGATTTCCTTGAGCAGCGCGATGCCGTCCATCGGCATCATGCGTACATCGCTGACCACAATGGAAAAAGCCTTTTCCGCCAGCACCTTGAGCGCCGCCTCGCCGCCATCGACGGCAATGTAGGCGCGCCCCGACAACTCAAGCGTATCGCCGATGGCCTCGCGCAAACTGGGATCGTCCTCGACGACGAGAATGGGTAAATGCTCAGACATTTTCTTCTCTTTCACTCACCGCCGGCCCCACCGGCAACGTCAACACGAATTCGGCGCCGGCGCCGGGCTCGGAAACCAGCTCCAGCGTACCGCCATGTGCCCGCGCCACACCCAGCGCGATGGCCAGGCCCAGCCCCGTCCCCTGCCCCTTGGTCGTAAAAAAGGGTTCGAAGATGCGTGCCTGCGACTCCAGCGGAATACCCGGACCGCTGTCGCGCACGCCAATAGCCAGCAGATCGCCGCGCCGATTGCCGGACAGGCAAATTTTGCCACCTGCCGGCGTGGCCTGCATGGCGTTCTCCAGCAGGCTGACCAGCGCACCGAACAGGGCCTTGCGGCTACCCACGATGACGGCGCCTTCGCAGGCATCGGCCACGACAAACTCCAGCCCATGTTCGCGCATCAGAGGCTCGACCGTTTGTCCGGCTTCGGCCAGCAGATCGCCGGCGGCGATCACGTCACGGCCCATGCTCTCGCCGCGGGCAAACAGCAGCACATCCTGAATCAGGCGTTCCAGGCGGCGCAACTGGCCGGTCGCCTTGTCGGCGAAACGGGCGCGCACTTCGTCGGCCACACCGGCTTGACCCAGATTAGAGGTATAGAGCAAGGCAGCTGCCAGCGGTGTACGCAACTGATGGGCCAGCGATGCCGCCATTTCGCCCATCGCCGCCAGCCGCTGGTTGCGCTCGAGTTCGCTCTTCATCTGGTGCGCGGCGGTGACGTCATGCACCAGCAGGATTTTCCCGCCGGCCGACGGCAGCGCGCTTTCCGCAATCGACACCCGGCCACCGCCGCACAGCCATTCGCCGACCGTCAGGGTCGGTTCGAGATGGTCGCGCGCCACATCGCCCCAATGGCGCCCGACGATGTCGGCGCCGAACAGGGTGATGGCCGCCGGATTGACCGCTGCCACGCCAGCCCCGGCATCGAGCAGCACCACGCCGGCCGGCAAGGCGTCGAGCAGCGACGACAGACGCTCCGACAGCGCCTCTTTCTCCTGGTATTGCCGGCGCAATTCGCCATTGGCCACCGCCAGTTCCTCGGTCAGCGAAGCTACCCGCCCCTGCAGCGCTTCGTAGGCCTGGGTCAACTCGGCCGAAACCTGGTTGAACATGGCAAACGCCCGCTGCAGTTCGGCGGTCTTGTTGTCGGAATCGGGCGGCACGGGCGGCGCCTGGAGGGCTGGCATTAAAAAGATACGGTGAATTCAGGCGCGGTAATAGTAGAATATTTCTAGGAAAATTTGGCTTCTCAATTGATTCTTCTTCTGTTTCACCGCATTTCAACCGAGTATTGATGGCAGCAACTACTGAGACGACCGCAGGCAACGCCCCGGCAGCCAATCCGGCAGAGCGTCTGCGCGACGCCTTCAACCGGCTCGGCAGCCAGCAGAAGATCATTTTCATGGTCGCTGTCGCCGCCATCGTTGCCGTCATCGTCGGCGCCATCCTGTGGAGCCGGCAGCCGAACTGGAAAGTCCTGTTCTCCAACCTGACCGAGAAGGATGGCGGCTCGATCGCAGCCATCCTCGAACAGCAGAACATCCCGCACCGTTACAGCGACAACGGCGCCCTGCTGGTACCGGCCGATCGCGTCCACGAAATCCGTCTGAAACTGGCCTCGCAAGGCCTGCCGCGTGGCGGCATGGTCGGCTTCGAGTTGATGGAAAACCAGAAATTCGGCGTCAGCCAGTTCGCCGAACAGGTCAATTATCAGCGTGGCCTCGAAGGCGAACTGGCGCGCACCATCCAGTCCATCGGCTCGGTGCAGTCGGCTCGCGTCCATCTCGCCATCCCCAAGCCCTCGGTCTTCGTCCGCGACGAGCAGAAACCGACCGCTTCGGTGATGCTCAACCTGTACCCGGGACGTACGCTTGACGGCGCACAGATCGCCGGCATCGCGCACCTGGTGTCGTCCAGCGTGCCGCAGCTGCCGGCTTCCAACGTGACGGTGATCGACCAGAACGGCACCCTGCTCTCGCAGTTGAAGAGCAAGCTGACTGAAGCCGGCCTTGATCCGGCACAGATCAAGTACGTCCGCGAGGTCGAAAACAGCATCATCAAGCGCATCGAGGAAATTCTCAGCCCGCTGCTTGGTCAGAACAACTTCAAGGTCCAGGTGGCGGCCGATGTCGATTTTTCGCAGACCGAGCAGACCGCCGAAAGCTATCGGCCGAACAATACGCCGGAAAGCACCAGCATCCGCAGCCAGCAGAACAATGAAACGGCCAGCGTGAACCAGGCGGCCGGCGGCGTCCCGGGCGCCCTGACCAATCAGCCGCCGGTCCCCGCCACCGCACCGTTGACCACACCGGCAGTAGGCGGCGCCCCGGGGCAACCCGGCGGCAAGCCCGGCGATCTGCCGGGCAAGATCGACGCGGCCGGCGTCACCGCACCGCTCAATGCGGCTGGCCAGCCGATCAGCACCAGCAAGAACGCCACCATCAACTACGAGCTGGACAAGACCATCCGCCACACCCGGCAGGGCATGGGCAATATCCTGCGCCTGTCCGCCGCCGTCGTGCTCAATCATCGCAAGGACGTGGACAAGACCGGCAAGCCGATCACCAAGCCGATTCCCGATGCGGAAATGAAGCAGATCAACGACCTGGTCCGCGAAGCCATGGGCTTCAGCAAGGAGCGCGGCGACACCTTGTCGGTAGCCAATGCGCCATTCACCGCCGTCGACAAGAGCGAAAACGAACTGCCGCTGTGGAAGGATCCGGAGAACCTGGCGTTCCTGAAGGATATCGTCAAGTATCTGCTGATTGCCGGCATCATTGCCTTCCTGTACGTGAAGGTCATCCAGCCGTCGCTGAAGACCATGTTCCCGCCAGCGCATGAAGGCGAAAGGGAAGGGGCCGGCGAAGGCGGTATCGGGGGGATTTTTGGCGGCGCAGGCGAGGAGGCCGAGGGCGAAGAGGGCGCTGCGCAGGTCCATATCGACCATTACGCCGTCAAGGTGCAGAAGGCACGCGATCTGGCCGCCAAGGACCCGAAGGCTATCGCCAACATGATCAAGGACTGGATGGGCGTCAATGGCAACTAGCCCCGAAGAAGGCCTCGAAAAGAGCGCCACGCTGCTCATTGCGCTCGGCGAGGACAATGCCGCCGAAGTGCTCAAGCACCTGGGTCCACGCGAAGTCCAGAAGCTCGGCCACGCCATGGCGTCGGTCAAGTCAGTGCCGCGCACCAAGGTCGAGGCGATTCTCGACGAATTCCTCAAGATTTCCGAGGAACATGCCGCCGTTCACGTCGATACCGACAACTACATCCGCTCGGTGCTGACCAAGGCGCTCGGCGATGACAAGGCGTCGAATCTCATTTCGCGCATCCTGCAGAGCGGCGAGACCTCGGGTATCGAGGGCCTGAAGTGGATGGACGCGGCTACCGTCGCCGACCTGATCAAGAACGAGCATCCGCAGATCATTTCGACCATACTGGTGCACCTGGAACACGACCACGCCAGCGAAATCCTCAATCACTTCACCGAGCGCCTGCGCAACGACGTGGTACTGCGTATCGCCACGCTGGAAGGCATCCAACCGGCCGCGCTGCGCGAGCTGAACGAAGCCATGGCGCGGATCCTCGCCGGCTCGACCAGCGTCAAGCGCACCGCCATGGGGGGCGTGCGGACGGTGGCGGAAATCCTCAACTTCATCGGCACCGCCAACGAAACCTCGGTCGTAGACGCTATCCGCGAATACGACCCCGATCTCGCCCAGAAGATTCTCGACGAGATGTTCGTCTTCGAGAACCTGCTCGATATCGACGACCGCTCGATCCAGTTGATTCTGCGCGAAGTGCAGTCCGATTCGCTGATCCTGGCCCTGAAGGGTGCTTCGCCGGAGCTGCGCGAAAAGATTTTCAAGAACATGTCGCAGCGGGCCGCCGAAATGCTGCGCGAAGACCTCGAATCGAAAGGCCCCGTCCGCCTGTCCGAAGTCGAAGCCGAGCAGAAGGAAATCCTCAAGATCGTCCGCCGCCTGGCCGACGAAGGGCAGATCGTGCTCGGGGGAGCCGGCGGCGAGCAGATGCTGTGATCGGCTAGCCCATCATGATCATTCCCAAGGAAGAACTCACTCACTTCCAGCGCTGGCAGGCTGGCTCCTTCGACGCCAAGCCCGCGCCGGCACCGGCGCCGGAAACCCCAACCAGCGAGGCGATGCCCGCGCAGTCCGATGCCGGAACGCTGGAAACCATCCCGGAATTCAACCTGCCGACCGCCGAAGACATCGAGCGCATCCACGAAGAAGCCCGCGCCTCGGGTTACGAAGCAGGCCTGGCCGAAGGCCGGCAAAGCGGCGAGCAGGAGGCCCGCGCCCGGCTCGACGCCCAAAGCGCGGCGCTGGCCTCGATTATCGGCAATTTGCGCAATGCCGTCGGCGAGCTGGAACAGTCGGTCGCCGACGACCTGTTGTCGCTCGCCATCGAAATCGCCGCTCAGGTCACCCGCAGCGCAATCAGCGTCAAACCCGAACTGCTGCTGCCGACCATCCGCGAGGCGATCACCACCCTGCCACTGCATCACGCCCATATCGTGCTTCGCCTCAACCCCAGGGACATCGAACATGTCCGTGCCCAGATAGGCGAACAGCTAGCCCAGACCGGCGCCCAACTGCTCGAAGACAGCACGGTATCGCCGGGCGGCTGCCTGTTGCAGGCCGGCGCCAGCGAAGTCGACGCCACCATTGAAACCCGCTGGAAGCGCGTGCTCGAAGCGATCGGAACCGAACCACGGGAATGGCTGAATCCCTGAACGAAAGCCTGCCGGACCATCCGGCACGCTGGCGAAAATTCCTGCAGAACTGCAGCACCGCCGCCAGCAATGCCGAGCCGCTATGGCCCATCGGCCGCCTGACGCGGATCAACGGCCTGGTCATGGAGGCGGCGGGATTGAAGCTGCCGCTGGGCAGTTCGTGCAAGGTTTACCCCACGCACGGCGCGCCGGTCGAAGCCGAGGTCGTCGGCTTTGCTGGCGAAAAGCTTTACCTGATGCCGTCCGACGACTTGTACGGCCTGGCTCCGGGGTCCAAGGTCGCCGCCGTCGAAACCCCTAGTCTACCGCTCTACGTCGACGGCCCGCCCCCTTTCCGCCGACGCGCCATCGACCGTGCCAAGCAAGGCCCGGTCGGCGACGAATTGCTCGGCCGCGTCCTCGACGGCGTCGGCCGCCCGTTGGACAACAAGGGCCCGCTCACCGCCAACCAGACCCGGCCACTGCAGAGCCGGCCGGTCAATCCCAT
>DATGXM010000465.1:0-1567 GCA_035298985.1 Azonexus sp.
GCTGACCGTGCAGCGCCACCTGGCCGTCCACCGGCCGGGCGACGAACTGCGCGACGGCCCGGTCCCCGATACGCGTTGGGTTCAGCGTAAGCTCGCGGCACCGCCGCTAGTCAGCCTGATCGCCATCGCCCCGCCCAGCGCGCCCGGCGACCTGGCCGGCTTGCAGGCGCTGCTTGCGGCCAGCGCCTATCCGGCCCTCGAAATCCTTTTCTGCGGCACCGCGCTCGCCGCCGCCCCGGCCGGCATTCGCCAAGTCACGCCCGGCCCCGGCGAAAGCTACGCCGAACTGTGCAACCGGGCCGCCCAACTGGCGACCGGAACCTACCTGTTGTTCGTCAGCACCGCCAGCCGGCTGCAGCACACCGACGGTGTGCACCAGGCCGTCGCCCTGGCCGCGGAGAACGGCTACGCGGCGGTCGGCATGGCCGGCCTCAACCCGGCGACCGGAACCTACTGGGGCTGCGGTACCGTCATCGGCATCGGCGGCGGCTTCGACGGACTGCACGGCACCAGCGCCGCTCCCGCTGACCGTGGCCATCTCGACCGCGCTGCCGTCGCTCATGAAATGTCCGCCGTCGGCGCCGATGGCCTGCTCGTCGACCGCGAGGCTTTCCTGCAAGTCGGCGGTTTCGACCCGCAGTGGCGCTTGCCCGAAGCGATCGCCACCGACTTCTGCCTCCGTCTCGGCCAGAGCGGCCGGCATGTCGCCTGGACGCCGCAAGCGGTGGTCATCCGTGCTACGCCCAGCCTGCCGCTCCAGGAACCGCCGATCGACGAGCAAAGATCGCTGCGCGACCGCTTCATCGCCCGCTGGCTGCCGCAACTGGCGACCGATCCCTACTGGAACCGCCATCTGTCGCTGCTCAACCCGGCAGCCGAGCCCGAGGCCGACCTGGTTTTCCGCTGGAATCCGGATTACCGCGACCGCCTGCGTGTTCTCGCCCTGCCCATGCCGGCCTCCGGCCAGGCCGAGTACCGCGTCACCGCGCCGTTGCGGGCTCTCGACGAAGCCGGGCTGGTGCAGGCCATGCAGGCCTGCGAACCGCTGCCCGGCCGCGAGCGCGCGCCCATTCCCAGCGAACTGGCCCGCCTCGCCCCGGACTCCCTCTATCTGCAGGCCGCCTTCGACGATGTCCGCTTTCACGGCCTGCGCTCGGCGGCCCACTTCAATTCCAACATTTTCCGCATCTTCAGCCTCGACGACCGGGTCTCCGACATGCCGGCCTACAACGCCTCGGCCAAAGCCTTGCCGCGCGACGTGGTGATGCGGCGGATGACCGAGGCGCTACGCTGCTGCAACCGCCTGGTGGTCAGCACCGAACCCCTGCGCGACCTTTATCGCCAAGAAATCGACGACATCGTGGTCGTTCCCAATCGCCTCGAAAAGGCGCGCTGGTGCGGCCTGCAGCCGGCCCCTGGCGGCGGCCAGCGGCCACGCGTCGGCTGGGCCGGCGCCCTGCAGCACGCCGGCGACCTGGCCATGGTGCGGACGGTCGTCGAAACCCTGGCCAACGAGGTGGATTGGGTGTTCTTCGGCATGATCCCGGCCGGCTGCGAGCCCTACATC
>DATGXM010000466.1:0-2594 GCA_035298985.1 Azonexus sp.
GTTGGCGAGACCGGTCAGCGGGTCGTGGTAGGCGATGAAATTGAGGCGCTCGACCAGCCTGACATTGCCGAAGCAGGTGGCGATGTTGGCGGCGAAAACTTCGGCCAGCTGGCGGTCGACCGCCGTCAGCGCCTGGTTGCCGCGCACGAAGAGGACGGCTTCCTGGTTGCGTTCGCGCAGGTAGAGGGCGATATGGCGCAGGCCGAAGGAGTGGCTACGGCGATTGAGGCAGTCCTTGATGGCGGCGGCGACATCCGGGTCGCCCAGGTGATCGAGCCGCTGGCCGCTGTAGCCGGCCAGATTGCCGCTGGCGGCGACGATATGGACATCCTCCGAGGAGGCGGCCGCCAGCTGCACGGCTTTTTCGGCGCAGAACAATCCGTCGCCGGGCAGGCGGAGCAAGGCGGTGATTTGGGCCAGGGCCAGCTTGGCAAAAGCCGCGAGCGTTCCCGTCTGCATCAGTTCGGCGGCGCCGCTGACCACCATTTCCAGTCCGCGCCGGTTGGCGTTGAGGGCTTGCAACTGCTCATAGGAGCGGATGGCGGCGATCAGGGTGGTGATCAGCCGGGTATGGGTCAGTTCGGCCTTGGTCTTGTAATCGTTGATGTCGTAGTCGCGGATCACTTCAAGCTCCGGCGCCTGCCCGGGCTGGCCGGTACGCAGCACGATGCGCACCTCGCTGCGCCCCAGGTCCTGGCGGATGTGCCTGACCAGCCGCAGGCCGGCGTCGGGGCTTTCCATCACCACATCGAGCAGCATCACGGCGATATCCGCCTCGTCCTCCATGATGGCGGCGGCCTCGTCCGCGCTATGCGCCGGGATCAGCCGCAGGCGGCGGCCGCACAGGCGGATGCCCTGCAGCGCGAAAAGCGTCGCTTCGTGCACTTCCTCGTCGTCATCGACGATCAACACCTTCCACACGTCGCCGTTGTCGGACCATGCGGGGGGCGCTACCTCGTCGGTCATGAATTCGATGGTCTCGTCGTCAAGCCGCATAGCTTTCCTCTTCGGCCAGCGGATTGTCCGGCGCAGTCAGCGGCAGCCGGAACTCGAACGACACGCCCTGGCCCGGCGCACTCGACAATTTGATACTGCCGCCCAGCACGGCGGTGGTCAGGTTATAGACGATGTACAGCCCCAGCCCGCTGCCGCCGCTGCCCAGCTTGGTGGTGAAAAACGGGTCGAAGACCTTCCTGGCGTCGGCGGCGCCGATACCGACCCCATTGTCGGCATAGCGCAGGGTGACCTGCCCGTTGGCGGGGGCTTCCGCCGCGATGCGGATGGTGCCGCCGGCGATGCCTTCGAAGCCGTGCAGCAGGGAGTTGTTGACCAGGTTGGCGATGATCTGCTCGATCGGTCCGGGATAGCTTTCGAGTTCGATGCCGCCCGGCACCTCGACGACCAGATGATGGCCAGTGTGCTTGAGTTTGGGCTGCAAGGCGGACAACACCTCGTCGATGGCCTGGCGCAGGTCGAAACGGCGCCGCCGCATGCTGGTCTGGTCGACGGCGACCGCCTTGAAATTGCCGATCAGACCAGCCGCCCGCTGCGAGTTCCTTTGCAACAGGGTGGCGGCATTGCGGCAGTAGTCGATGAAGTCGAGCAGCGCCTGCTTGCGCAGCGCCCCGTCGGCCAGCAGGCGCTCGAATTCGTCGATCCGCCCGGCCATGGCCGAGGCCACCATCAGGGAATTGCCCAGCGGCGTGTTCAACTCGTGCGCCACCCCGGCCACCAGGCTGCCCAGCGAGGCCAGTTTTTCCGACTGGACCAGCTGGCTGGTCGCCTGCTCGAGCTGGGCAATGAGCACCTTCTGTTCGTCCTTCTCGCGTTGCAGCGCCTCGAGCGCCAGCTTGCGCTGTTCGATTTCGGCGGCCATCCGGGCCTGCGCATGCTGCAGCTTGCGGTTGATCCTCTCGTTCTCGTGCAGCGCGGCTTCCAGCTCCTTGGTCCTTTCGCGCACCTGGTCTTCCAGCATCACCGCCGTCTGGAACAGGCCGAAATCGGAACCGCGCGCGCTGCGCCGCTGTTCGGCGTGGTCCATCAAGACTTCGATGATTTTCTTGTGGCGAACGATTTCCGCCTGCAGCGCCGCGATTTCGGCCGCTGCCGGGGACAGGCAGGCTTCTTCAGGCATTGCCGGTCTCGCTGTTGCCGATGGCGATGCCGCTCAGCGTCTGGTTGACATGCACGCCGTGGAACTGCTCGCCATAGGTGCTGAAACCGATGGCGAGGTTGTTGCGGAAGATTTTGGCCACCTCCTCCGTCAGCCCCGCCTGCCTGATTTCCAGATTGCGCAGGATGCAGTCGCAGGCCAAGACGAACTGCAGCGGGCCGATCTCGGCGCGCAGCGTAGCAAAGGTGTCGTGCAGATTGCCCAGCAGGTCGACACCGCGCACGACGCGCAGGACCAGCCCTTCCTCGATCGCGCAATAGAAGGTCAGGCTGCCGTCCGGATTGGCTTTCTGGATCGAGCGCACGTAGTCGGTGCCGTCGATGGCCACCACCACCGGCCGCGCGGCGAAGTTGGTCGGGGCAAGCGAGCCCGCCGTCGTGCCGACAATCCGCGCGTATTCCTCGGCCGCGGGCAGGCAATT
>DATGXM010000467.1:0-7602 GCA_035298985.1 Azonexus sp.
GTCAGCGGCGTCACCGGGCGCAGAAGGCCGTTCTTGCGCACCACTTCGCGCCGATGGCTGAAGTAGATCGACGGCAGTTCGAGGCCTTCGCGCTCGATGTATTGCCAGACGTCCATTTCCGTCCAGTTCGAAATGGGGAAGGCGCGGATGTTCTCGCCCTTGTGGCTGCGGGCGTTGTACAGGTTCCACAGTTCCGGGCGCTGGTTCTTCGGGTCCCACTGGCCGAACTCGTCGCGGAAGCTCATGATGCGTTCCTTGGCGCGCGCCTTTTCCTCGTCGCGGCGGGCGCCGCCGATGCAGCAGTCGAAGCCGAATTCCTCGATGGCTTCGAGCAGGGTCACCGACTGGTGCTTGTTGCGCGATTCGCCTTCGTGCTTGAGGACGACGGTGCCGCGCTTCATGGAGTCCTCGACTGAGCGGACGATCAGGCGCTCGCCGAGTTCGGCGGCGCGCTTGTCGCGGAAGGCGACGACTTCCTGATAGTTGTGACCGGTGTCGATGTGCATCAGCGGGAACGGGAACTTGCCCGGGCGGAAAGCCTTTTCGGCGATACGCAGCATGCAGATGGAGTCCTTGCCGCCGGAGAAGAGCAGGACCGGATTGGAACACTGGCCGGCCACTTCGCGCATGATGTGGATGGCTTCGGCTTCGAGCCAGTCCAGATGGGAGAGGGTGGAACGTTGATTCATTGCTGGGTAATCCGCTGGGATTGTCGAATGGCAGCATTGTAGCAAGAGCTTAATGCTCAATTAAGAACCAGTGAGCATCTTGTTATCTCGATTTGTTATAAACGATCTGCATGAGCGTTGGAACGTTCATGCGTTTGTCCTGTCCGTTCCATTGCCCGCACAGGGGTTATCGTCCATAAACTTCAGGTAGGAGAAGAAAATGAAAAGAATACATGCCGGTCTGGTGTTGAGTGCATTGATGGCGACGCTGCTCGCGGCCTGCGCCACGCCGGCCACGGGGCCGATGGCCAGTGCCGATCTGCAGGCCCGGTCGGGCAGTTCGGTAAGCGGCAAGGTGACATTTACCGAAATGAACGGGCGTCTGCGCGTCGACGCTCAGGTCGCCGGCCTGACGCCAGGCGAGCATGGTTTCCACGTGCATGAGGCGGGCGATTGCAGCGCGCCCGACGCTAGTTCAGCGAAGGGGCATTTCAACCCGGCCGGCAAGGCGCATGGCCATCATGCCAGTCCTGAGCATCACGGCGGCGACATGCCCAACCTGGTCGCCAACGCCAACGGCGAGGCACGTTTCTCAGGCGAGATCGACGGCCTGAGCCTGAACGGTAGGACGGGGGTAATGGGGCGCAGCATCGTCATTCATGCCGACCCCGACGACTACAAGTCGCAGCCGGCCGGCAATTCCGGCAAGCGTGTCGCCTGCGGGGTGATCGCCTCCCGCTGATCTTCCCGGGAGAGACGGCCGTTCCCGGACCGCCTTTCCCGCTCCCTGTGCCGATGGTGAGGCATTTGGCGATGCCTGCACTTCCTGCGTACAATCGTCTGTCGATAAGCGCCTTGGTCAGGGAGCCATGTGAGCCGCCGGATACTCTATCTTGCAATGGTGCTGCTCGCCTGTGGGTTGCTCCTAGCAACCTATCTCACAGAACAGATCAACGCCGAGCGCCACGCCGCAGCCTTGAAGGCGGATGTGGTGATGCGCCTGAACAAGGTCAAGGATGCGCTGGAGAGCAACCTGACCAGCGACATTCAACTGGTTCGCGGTTTGTTCAGCGTCATTGCCCTGGAACCCGGGATCGACCAGTCGCGTTTCGAACTGGCGGCCCAGCCGCTGTTTGCCGGGCGTCACCTGCTGCGCAATATCACCGTGTCCCGTGGAAGCACGATCAGCCTGATCTATCCCCTGCAAGGCAACGAAAAGGCGATGGGCAAGGATTATCACGATTTGCCGGCGCAATTCGAAGCTTTCGAGCGGGCACGCCGGAGCCGGCAGATCATCGTCGCCGGGCCGGTGCAACTGGTTCAGGGCGGCGTCGGGCTGATTACCCGCTTTCCCGTCTATCTGCCGGAACCGGGCGGCAAGGAAGAGCGCTTCTGGGGCATGATCAGCGCGGTGATCGACGTCGACAGCCTGTATGCCCGCAGCGGTGTGACTCCGGCTGATCAACGGATCGAAATCGCCATACGCGGGCGCGATGCCAAGGGGGCGGATGGCGAGGTGTTTTTCGGCCGGGCGGAATTGTTCGGCGAATCGCCGGTATTGACCGAGATTCCCCTGCCGCAGGGAGGATGGCAATTGGCGGCGGTGCCGCGTGGCGGCTGGTCCGCCCTGCCGCCATTCAACGGCTGGCTGCGGATGGGTTTCGCCCTGCTCGGACTCCTGATGTTCGGCATGCTGGCCTGGCTGCTGCACATGCTGCGCCGGGTCGAACGGGCGGGAGCCGTGGCCGATTCGGCCCGCCGACAGCTGGCGGCAACCCTGGAGACGACGCCGAATGTGGCGGTCCAGTGGTACGACGACGCGGGGCGGGTGATCTACTGGAATCGTGCCTCGGAGACGCTGTTCGGCTGGTCCGCTGCCGAAGCGGTCGGGCAGACGCTGGATCGGCTGACGCTGTCGGAAGCGGCGTGCCGCTCCTTTGCCAAGGCTATCGGACGCGTCAGGGCGACCGGGCAGGCCATCGGGCCCTACGAATGCACCGCACATGATCGCGATGGCCGGCTGCGCTGGCTGGAATCCACGCTGTTTGCCATTCCCGCTGAGGACCGGGGGGGATTCGTCTTTGTCGGCATGCATGTCGACATTACGGCGCGCAAGCAGGCGCAGCGCGAACTGGCCGAGTTCAACCGGGACTTCGAAGCCTTTCTCGACCAGGCGACCGATTTCATCTATTTCAAGGATGCGCAGAGCCGCTTTCGCTTCTGCAGCCAGACCCTGGCCGACATCACCGGCCACGCCCACTGGCGCGACATGGTCGGCAAGCACGACAGCGAGGTGTTTCCGGCGGATACCGCCCGCATCTACGAGGAAGAGGAACGGGCGATCTTCGCCGAGGGCAAGCCGCTGCTCAACAAGATCGATCCCTACTACGACAGCGACGGCACGCGCGGCTACGTATCGACCAACAAGTGGCCGCTGTTCGACGACCAGCACCGGGTGGCCGGCATTTTCGGCATCAGCCGTGACATCACCGAGCGCATCGTGTTCGAGGGTGAGTTGCGCCGCCACCGCCTGCGTCTGGAAGAAATCGTCGCCCAGCGTACGGCCGAGCTGGAAGAGGCACGTCGGGCGGCGGAAGCGGCCAGCCAGGCCAAGAGCAACTTCCTCGCCAACATGTCGCATGAAATCCGCACCCCCTTGAACGCGATCACCGGCATGTCTTACCTGATCCGCCGCGGCAAGCTGTCGCCGGAACAGTCCGGACGCCTGAAGCAGCTCGAGCTGGCCGGCGAGCATCTGCTCGAAACGATCAATGCCATCCTCGATCTGTCGAAAATCGATGTCGGGAAGGTCGTGCTTGAGCAGGAGCCGCTGCACATCGACCGCGCCCTGGCCAACGTGGCGGCCATGCTCAGCGACAAGGCGGAAGCCCAGCACCTTGCCTTCATGGTCGATTGCGAGGCCGGCCTGCCGCTGGTACTCGGCGATCAGACCCGCCTGCAGCAGGCCTTGCTCAACTACACCAGCAACGCCATCAAATTCACCGAGACCGGCAGCGTGCGTCTGACCGCCCGCCGGGCCGGCGAGGATGAAAGCAGCCTAGTCGTGCTGTTCGAGGTGAGCGATACCGGTATCGGCATCCCGGCCGATCGCCTGCCCGGGCTGTTCCAGGCCTTCGAACAGGCCGACAACTCGATCACCCGCCGGTTTGGCGGTACCGGCCTGGGCCTGGCCATCACCCACAAGCTGGCCCTGCTCATGGGGGGCGATGCCGGGGCGCGTAGCATCGAGGGGCAAGGCAGCACCTTCTGGCTGACGGCGCGCTTCGCCAAGCATCCGGAAACCGGTGAGGCGGGCGCAGAGCGGGCATTGCTGACGGTAGACAGCGCCTGCGAGGCCATTCGTCAAGCCTGTCCGGCGGGCAGGGTGCTGCTGGTCGAGGACGAGCCGATCAATCAGGAAATCGCGGTCGCCATGCTCGAGGAAACCGGGCTGGTCGTCGATACGGCCAATGATGGCCACGAGGCGCTCGAACGGCTGGCTGGCGGCGCTTACGATCTGGTCCTGATGGATATGCAGATGCCCGGCATGGACGGCCTGACGGCGACCCGGCACATGCGCGAGATGGAGCAGGGGCGGGAGATTCCCATCGTGGCGATGACCGCCAATGCCTTCGCCGAGGACCGGGCGCGGTGCCTGGCTGCCGGCATGAACGACTTTATCCCGAAGCCGGTTGATCCGCTGGAGCTTTACAGCGTGCTGGCCAAGTGGCTGGCCAAGGCCAGCCACTGATTCGCCGCTGCGCTAGGGGGTGAGCACCCTAGTGCCGGCTCTGGATTTCCTCGATGTAGCCGAGCATGCCGGTCTGGATGTTGCCGGCATTGCCTTCGTCGGTATCGATATGCATGGCCAGGCGGAAGCTCGGGCTGACGCGGACCACGACGTCGCCGAAAATCAACTGGCGTTCGCCTTCGATGCGGACGCGGACGACGTAGTTGTCGCGGACATGGAAACGCATGGCGTCTTCCGGCGTCATGTGGATATGGCGCTGGGCGCAGACCACGCCGCGTTCGATGGTCGTCGAGCCATACGGCCCTTCCAGCGTGATGCCCGGCGTGCCGGCGAGATCGCCGGACTGGCGGATCGGCGGCTGGATGCCGAGCTTGAACTGCTCGGTCATCGCGATCTCGACCTGGGTTTCCTTGCGGGTCGGGCCGAGGACGCGCACCTTGGCGATGCGTCCCTTGGGGCCGACCAGATGCACCTGCTCTTCGCAGGCAAACTGACCGGGCTGTGACAGTTCGCTCTTCGGCGTCAGCTGGTGGCCGGGGCCGAAGAGCGCCTCGACATCGGCTTGCGACAGATGCACGTGGTGGGCGGAAATCTCGACCGGAATTGGCGTGTCTTCGGCATTGGCTGCCAGCAACAGGGCGTTGCGCTCGATGGCGCGCAGCGTTTCCCATGCCACCAGGCGTTCGTCGTCGTTGGTGACGACCAAGACGGTCACTGGCGAATCGTCGGTCGAAATCACCGCGTAGTCGTCGATGCGGCCAAGGTTGCGGTTCTTTTCCTCGTCGAGCTTGATGCCCATGAATTCGAGGCCCTGGCAGGCCAGGCTGCGCACCGTGGCGCTGGTTTCGCCGATGTCGCCGGTGAAGGCCAGCACGTCGATGCCGCCCATCGCCGCGACGTAGGCGCCGATGTTCTTGCGCACCTGGTAGCAGTAGGCCTTGTGGGCGAGCAGGGCGCGGTGGTGGCCATCGGCCGCCGCCGCCTCGATGTCGCGCATGTCGCTTGAAATGCCGGAAATGCCCTTCAGGCCGCTTTCGCTGTTGATCAGTGTCGACAGCTGCTCGGGCGACATCTGGTGCTGTTCCATCAGGTGGATCATCACCGCCGGGTCGATGCTGCCCGAACGGCTGGGCATGATCAGGCCGTCGCTCGGCGTCATGCCCATGGTGGTGTCGATCGAACGGCCATGGTCGATGGCGCACAGCGAGGCGCCGATGCCGAGGTGGCAGGAGACGATTTCCAGCTCGCCGAGCGGGCGCTTCAGCACTTCGGCCGACTTCAGCGACACGTAGCGGTGCGAGGTGCCGTGGAAGCCGTAGCGGCGGATGCCGTGCTGCTTGTACAGCTCGTAAGGCAGGCCGTAGAGGTAAGCGTAGGGCGCCAGCGTCTGGTGGAAGGCGGTGTCGAAGACGGCGACCTGCGGCACATTGGGGAAATGCTTCTGGGCGACGCGGATGCCGGCGACGTTGGCCGGGTTGTGCAGCGGCGCGAAGACCGACAGTTCCTCGATGTCGGCGATCACCGCCGGGGTAATAACGACCGAGCTGGAGAATTTGTTGCCGCCATGCACGACGCGGTGGCCGATGGCGGTGACGTCCTCGGGGTGGAAGGTGAAGGCCGGGCCGAGCAGGGCGGTTGCTTCCCGCATCACCGTGAACAGGTCGGCGAGCTTGAACGGCGCGTGTTCCATGCGCTTTTGCTGCGGACCGACCATGACCGTGATGTGGGTGACCTGCTGGTCGGCGTGGTCGATGATGCCATGCACGTCGGCGCCGCTTTCCTCGGTGTCGTAGATACCGAAATGAATCTGGCTGATGCCGATATTGAGCGCGACGACCTTGCCCGGCTGGTTGGTGTGCAGGGACAGCGCGTAGGGATCGTCCGACTTGGCTGGGGCGTTGGCCTGATCGAGCGAAATGGCGCGGGTGCGCTCGGCGAGCAGGCGGGACAGGTAGGCGACGGCCTTGGGGTTGGTCAGGATGTGCGTGTTGAACACTTCCTGCGGGATCATCAGTGCGAAACAGCGGTTGCCGGCAATGACGTCGGCGAAAATGGGCTCGCCGGTGAGTAGCGAGAGCACGCCGAAGACGTCGCCGGCCTCGAGCTGGCTGACCACGCTGCGCGTGCCGGTGTTGTCGGTCATCGAAATCTCGGCGTGGCCGCTGATCAGCACGCCGAAGACCTTGCCTTCGTCGCCGGTTTCGAGGATCGCCTCGTTACCTTCGAAGGTGGCCAGTCGCGACTTGATGACGATTTCCTCGACCTTTTCGGCCGGGAAGGTTTCGAACAGACGGACCTGCTCGAGGAAGAAGCGCTTCAGATCAATTTCACTCATGCTGTTTCTCGCGTGGACGGCGTTATTTTATGGTGCCAAGGCTACCATTGTGTTGCATTGCAGCAAAGTGTGGATTTCACTGAGAGCGGATCGTCCTCAGCCCTTGCATTTGCCTTCCGCAGCGGGACGGTCGGCGATCAGCGGGCGCAGGGCCGGTTCCATTTCCTTCATGATCTGGACCGGCAATGCCGACGTGAAGTCGTAAGCGGCCGCCTTGGCGCCGGGAACGAAGGCCGTGACCACCCCGTAGAAACGATCGCCGATATAGAAGGCGAAGGTCGCCGCCCGGTTCATTACCTTGGCGCTGCGCACTTCGCCGCCGGCACCGATCACCTTGGAGCGGTGGTCGCCGGTGCCGGTCTTGCCGCCGACCAGCAGCGGCTTTTCCTCGTTGTCCTTGTAGGCATCCTTGATGCGGCGTGCCGTGCCGCTATTGACCACGCGCAGCAGGGCACGACGGGTGACCTGGGCGACCTCGGCCGGCATGACGCGCTGGCCGGCTTCCGGCTGGCGTTGCAGGCGGGTCTCGAAGGGCGTGTTGGTCGCGAAATGCAGTTCGTCGATGCGCACGGTCGGGCGGCGGATGCCGTCATTGACGACGATGCCCATCAGCTCGGCCAGCGCGGCCGGGCGGTCGGCCGAACTGCCGATCGACGTGGCCAGCGAGGGCACCAGATGTTCGAAGGGGTAACCCAGGCGCCGCCATTCGTCGGCGATGCGCTCGAAGGCGGCGACTTCGACGACGATGTCGATGCGCACCTGCTGGGCATGCTTGAAGCGCGGGGCGAACAGCCATTTCGAGGCATCGCGTCGGGCGTCGACGCTGGCCGGCACGATATCCTTCAGCG
>DATGXM010000468.1:0-1824 GCA_035298985.1 Azonexus sp.
GTTCAGGCCCTCGAAGCTGCGCCCCTGCAGCAGCTCGGTCAGGCTGCGCTCCAGCGCCACTTCAAACGACGGGTGGGCGCCGAAGGAGGCGAACACGCCACCGGTGCGCGGGTTCATCAGCGTCACGCACATCACCGGGAATTGGCCGCCGAGCGAGGCATCCTTGACCAGCACCGGGAAGCCCTGTTTTTCCAGTTCCGCGATGCCGGCGACGATGCCGGGGTATTTCGCCAGCACCTCGGCCGGCACGTCGGGCAGCGCGAGTTCGCCTTCGAGGATTTCGCGTTTGACCGCCCGTTCGAAGATTTCCGACAGGCACTGCACCTGCGCCTCGGGCAGCGTGTTGCCGGCGCTCATGCCGTTGCTAAGGAACAGGTTGTCGATCAGGTTGGTCGGGAAATACACCACCTCGCCGTCCGACTGGCGCACGTAGGGCAGCGCGCAGATGCCGCGTTCGGTATTGCCGGAGTTGGTGTCGTAGAGATGCGAAGCGCGCAGTTCGCCGTCCGGGTTGTAGATCTCCAGGCAGTAATCGTCGAGCAGGCCCTTGGGCAGCGCATCTTTCTTGCCCGGCTTGAACCAGCGCTCTTCCGGGTAATGTACGAAGGGCGCGTTGCCGATGTCCTCGCCCCAGAACTGGTCGTTGTAGAAGTGGTTGCAGTTCAGGCGCTCGATGTATTCGCCCAGGGCGGACGCCAGCGCGCTTTCCTTGGTCGAACCCTTGCCGTTGGTGAAACACATCGGCGAATGCGCATCGCGGATATGCAGCGACCAGACGTTGGGCACCAGGTTCCGCCACGAAGCGATCTCGATCTTGATGCCCAGCCCGGCCAGGAAGCCGGACATGTTGGCGATGGTCTGCTCCAGCGGCAGGTCCTTGCCGGCGATATAGGTGGTGGTTTCGCTATCCGGATTCAGCGTCAGCAAGGACTGCGCGTCGGCATCGAGGTTTTCGACTTCCTCGATGACGAACTCCGGGCCGGTCTGCACGACTTTCTTGACCGTGCACCGCTCGATGGAGCGCAGGATTCCCTGGCGGTATTTCTCGGAGATGTCCGGCGGCAGCTCGACCTGGATCTTGAAGATCTGCTTGTAGCGGTTTTCCGGATCGACGATGTTGTTGTGCGACAGGCGGATGTTCTCGGTCGGAATGTCGCGCGTGGTGCAGTACAGCTTGACGAAGTAAGCCGCACACAAGGCCGACGAAGCCAGGAAGTAGTCGAACGGCCCCGGTGCCGAGCCGTCGCCCTTGTAGCGGATGGGCTGGTCGGCAATGACCGTGAAGTCGTCGAACTTGGCCTCAAGACGAAGCTTGTCGAGAAAATTAACCTTGATTTCCATGCGGGAATTCCAAAAATGCGTTCAAAACGGAGCGGCCGCCATTATCGGATTTTCCGGCTGGAAAATCCGACCTTCTGAACAGTTCGCCACACCCGGCAAACGACCGACGCTGACTTCCGGTGGCCGAAGCGCTAGCCGCCAAACACCTTTCGCAGCGTGTCGAGAATGGATTTGACCGGCGATTCCTCGACATCCACGGCCTTGACCCCCTCCTCGCCCTTGAATTCGTCGTACAGCCAGTCGCCATCGACGAAGGAGACGCCCGGCGGCGGCGTCCTTTCGTTGGGCGGCTTGCCGGACAGGGCCTGGCGCATGTAGTCGATCCAGATCGGCAAGGCCAGGGTGGCGCCGAATTCGCGGCCGCCCAGCGACTTGGGCTGGTCGTGCCCCATCCACGACACGGCGACGACGTTGCCGGAATAGCCGGCGAACCAGCCATCGACCGCGTTGCTGGTGGTGCCGGTCTTGCCCGCCAGGTCGTGG
>DATGXM010000469.1:0-5574 GCA_035298985.1 Azonexus sp.
ACCGGCCCGACCGGCAGCGGCAAGACCACCACGCTGTATTCGCTGCTCCAGCACGACGCGACGCCGGACAAGAACTACGTGACCATCGAGGACCCGGTCGAGTACTACCTGGACATGGCCGGGCAGGTGCTGGTCAAGGAAAAGATCGGCCTGACCTTTCCCGCCGTGCTGCGCGCCCTGCTCCGCCAGGACCCCGACGTCGTGCTGCTCGGCGAAATCCGCGATTTCGAAACGGCCGAAGTGGCCTTCCACGCGGCGCTGACCGGCCACCTGGTCTATTCGACCCTGCACACCAACTCGGCCATCGCCACCATCGCCCGCCTGTTCGACCTCGGCCTCAAGCCCTACGTCGTCGCCACGGCGCTGGAAGGCATCATCGCCCAGCGCCTGGTGCGCCAGATCTGCCCGCACTGTCGCACCGAGGTCGATACCGATCCCCGCCTGCGGGCCCGGCTGGGCGGCGCCTTCACGGCACTGGAAAAGGCTTACCGCGGCGCCGGTTGCACGCATTGCCACGGTTCGGGCTACAAGGGGCGGGTCGGTCTGTACGAAGTGCTGACGCTGGACGACGACATGCGCGACCGCATCGGCGGCGGCGCCAGCGTGCTGGAAATCCGCCGCCTGGTTCGCCAGAAGGGCTTGCGCGGCATCGGCTGCCATGCCGTCGAGCGGGTCGAGGCGGGCGCCACCAGCCTGGAAGAAATCCTGCGCGTCCTGGGGCCGCAGGCCGGGGAGGATTGAACGATGGACGCCTTTGTCTGGAACGAACGCTACCTGACCGGCGAATCCCTGGTCGATGCCGAACACCAGGAGCTGGTCCGCATCATCAACTGGGTCATCGAGCATCAATCCCTGCCGACCGAAAGCACGGACATCGCCCGCGTCCTGACCGAACTGGCCAATTACGCCGTGATGCACTTCGGGCACGAAGAGGAACTGATGATCCGCGAAGGTTGCGACAAGCGCTTCGTCCAGGCCCACGTCGAAGTGCATCGCGAATTCGCCCGGCAGGTCGGCAAAATGCTGGAATTCCAGGGCTCGAAGGCCGATGTCGAATACCTGCTGCGCTTCCTGAGCAGCTGGCTGGCCCACCACATCCTCGGCATCGACCAGTCCATGGCCCGCCAGGTCAAGGCGATCCGCGCCGGCAAGACGGCGGCGGAAGCCTACGCCGCCGAGCAGGCCATGCCGCGCGACCCGAATACGGCCAGCCTGCTCGATGCCATGAATGCCCTGTTCCGCATGGTCGCCAGCCGCAACGAAGCGCTGGAGGCGGCCAATTCCGGGCTGGAGGCGCAGGTCGCGGCACGCACCCAGGCGATTGCCGAATCCAACAACCAGCTGCTGATCGAACAGGGCCGGCTCAAGCTGGCGATGCGCCAGGTCGAGATCACGCAGAAGAAACTGCTGGAGTCCGAGCAACGCCGAACGCAGGCGACCAAGCGCAACATGGAGCAGCTGCTGTCGCAGATCATCGACGGCGACCCGGTCCCCACCTTCGTGATCGACGCCAGTCACCGCGTCACGCACTGGAACAAGGCGTGCGCCGTGGTCAGCGGCATCCCGAGCAGCCAGATGGTCGGCACCCAGGAGCACTGGCGGGCCTTTTACACCAAAAGCCGGCCGGTGATGGCCGACCTGATTGTCAACGGCAGCCTGGAGGCGCAGTACGAGGAGTATTACAAGGACCATTTCCGGCGTTCGTCGCTGATCGAAGGTGCCTTCGAAGGCGAAGCCTATTTCTCGCATCTCGGCGCGGGCGGGCTGTGGCTGGCCTTCACCGCCGCCCCCCTGCACGACGCCGAGGGCAAGGTGATCGGTGCCATCGAGACCCTGCAGGATGTCACCGAGCGGCGGCGGGCGGAAGAAAGCCTGCGCGAGCACCAGAATCACCTGGAGAGCCTGGTCGCCAGCCGCACCGCGCAACTTGCCGAGGCCAACAAGGAACTGGAACGCGACCGCCACGAGCTGGAAGTGCTGCTCTCCAAGGTCGATGAAGCCCAGCAGCAGTTGCTGCAATCGGAAAAAATGGCCGCCATCGGCCAGCTGGCGGCCGGCGTCGCGCATGAAATCAACAATCCGGTCGGCTACGTCAATTCCAACCTGGGCACCCTGAAAACCTATATCGAACAGCTGCTCAATCTGGTCGCCGCCTACGAAAGCGTCGACGCCGGCGGCAGCCGCGACGCACTGGAAGCGGCACGGCGGGCAGCCGATATCGAATTCCTGCGCGAAGACCTGCCCGCGCTGATCACCGAATCACGCGACGGCCTGGGGCGGGTGACCAAGATCGTGCAGGACCTGAAGGATTTTTCGCGCATCGACCAGGCGGAGCACCAGTCGGCCGACCTCAATGCCGCCCTCGAAAGCACCCTCAACGTGGTGTGGAACGAGTTGAAGTACAAGGCGGAAGTGGTGCGCGAACTGGGCGACATTCCCGAAGTGCAGTGCGTACCGGCGCAGATCAACCAGGTCTTCATGAATCTGCTGGTCAATGCTGCGCAGGCCATCCCGACCATGGGACGCATCACCATCCGCTCGGGCGTCGAGAACGACCATGTCTGGTTCGAAATCGCCGATACCGGAACCGGCATTCCCGAAAATGTCCGCAAACGCATCTTCGAGCCCTTTTTCACGACCAAGCCGGTCGGCAAGGGCACCGGCCTCGGCCTGTCCATTTCCTACGACATCATCGTCAAGAAGCACGGCGGCCGTTTCGACGTGACCAGCGAGCCGGGCAAGGGCACCTGTTTCCGTATCTGGCTGCCGGTGGTCCGGCCGCCGGTAGCCGTGGAACCCAGCCTGCCGGTGGCGGCGGGCGACTGACGCTCAGGCCGGCAGCTTGATCAACGCGATGGGCGCCGTCGCGCTGGCGAGCAGCGTCCCGGCCGCGTCGCGCAGTGTGGCGCGGGCATTGATCAGGGTCCGCCCAGCCTTTTCCAGTTCGGCGTCGACGACCAGTTCGCCGGCCAGGGCCGGCCGGAAATAATTGGTCGTCTGGGACACGGTGGCCACAGTGGAATCGGCCGCCACTTGCGAGAAGGCGGCGAAGGTCATGCCGAAATCGAGCAGGGCCGACACGATGCCGCCCTGCACCACGCCGTTGCCCTGCGTAAAGGCGGCACCGACGGAGAAGGCCATCTGCACGCCGCCGTCGCGCGCCGAGAGCAGGCGTGTGCCGAGGGCGATGGCGAGCGGATTGGTCGTCACCGGCAGATCGGTCAGGCCTTCGGTGACAGCCCGCCGGACGAGAGCGCGTTCCGGATGCTCGGCGGCCGTACTCATTTCTGTAGCAAACCGTCCAGCAAGTCGATCATCTGGTCGATTTCCGCAGTGCTGACGTTGAGCGCCGGCATGAAGCGCAGCAGGTTGGGGCGCGGCGCATTGAGCAGCAGGCCGATCGGTGCCAGTTCCAGGCCGCGGCGGACGATGTCCGGGCCGCGCTCGTCGGCGAGGATCAGGGCGCGCAACAGGCCGGAACCGCGCTCGCCGCGCAGACCGTGGGTGGCCGACAATTCGAGCAGGCGCCGGGCCAGGTATTGCCCACGGGCCTCGACCTCGGCCAGGAAGCCCGGAGCCAGCATGCGCTTGACGACGGCGAGACCGACCGCCGTCATCAGCGGATTGCCGTTGTAGGTGCCGCCCTGGTCGCCCGGCACGAAGCAGCAGATGGCCTCCTTGGCGAGCAGCGCAGCCAGCGGCACGCCGCCGCCGATGCCCTTGCCGAGGGTCATGATGTCCGGCGCGATGCCGGCGTGCTCGTGGGCGAACAGCTTGCCGGTACGGCCGACGCCGGTCTGCACCTCGTCGACGATGAGCAGGATGCCGCGCTGTTCGGTCAGAGCGCGCAGGGCCTTCAGGAATTCCACGTCGGCCGGGATCACCCCGCCCTCGCCCTGCACCGGTTCGAGCATGACGGCAACCGTCTGCGGGCCGATCAGCGCTTCGACCGAGGCGATGTCGTTATAGACCGCCTTCGGGAAGCCGCTTACCTGCGGCGCGAAGATGGTGTCCCAGCCAGCCTTGCCGGAGGCCGACATGGTGGCCAGCGTGCGACCGTGGAAGGAATGGCCGAAGGTGATGATCTCGAAGGCGCCATTGCGGTTGAGCTGTCCCCACTTGCGGGCGAGCTTGATCGCCCCTTCGTTGGCCTCGGCGCCGGTATTGGCGAAGAAGACGCGGTCGAAGCAGGAGTTGGCGGTCAGCAGGCCGGCCAGTTCGATCATCGGGCCGTTGTAGAAGGCCGGGCTGGGGTTGAGTAGCTGGCCGGCCTGCGCGGTCAGCGCGGCAGTGATTTCCGGCGGGCAGTGGCCGAGGCAGTTCACCGCCCAGCCCTGGATGAAATCGAGGTAGCGCTTGCCCTGGTGGTCGTAGAGCCACGAACCTTCGCCGCGCTCGAAGACGAGCTCGGGGCGGCTGGTGATGGTCATCAGGGAATCGGTGCTGGCAGAGTGGTATTGCATGGTCGGTTTTCCGTGGCTGAAGCGGCAAGGGTAAAGACGAGATGTTACCGACTTGCGCAAGCCTGCGTCAGAAGCGCTTGCCACGGCCGGACATCGCTAATATATTAGCAGAAAATCCGGATCGACCGGTCGCCTGAGGCAACCGGCCCTTCCGGAAAAAAAATAGACAAATAACTAATATATTAGCAATATCAAAGGAGGAGAGCGCATGTCCATCGGACAGAAATTTCTATTGTTGATCGGCCTGGCGATCATCGGCCCCCTGACCGTCGGCATCCTCGGCATGGCCGAGATGTGGCAGATGGACGAGGGACAGGCCTTCACCAATACCCGCATCATTCCCGGCATCCGCCTCGTGCACAAGATCGAGAGCGATTTCCAGGAAACCCAGGCCGCCCTGCTCTACCACATCCTGAGTCAGGAGAAGGGGCGCATGAGCGCGCTGGAAAAGACCATCGCCGAACTGCGCCAGTCGCAGAAGGAAACCTTCGCCGGCTACGAGACCTACATCACCGATGACGAGGACCGCAAGCTGCGCGACACCAGCGCCCGGCTGATGGAAGAGTACTTCTACATGGTCGACAACATCATCCCTCTCTCCCAGGCCAACATCGACGAACCGGCGCGTACCCTGGCCGAGGAAAACAAGGAGATGATAGACCAGCTCATCGCCAATATTGCCCAGCACGTCCAGTACAAGGAAAAGCAGGCCCGGGCCCATGGCGATGAAGCGCACGCCGCCTACACGCTGGGCACCCGCCTGATGACCGGGGTCATCCTGCTCGGCGTCGTGTCCTGCGGCCTGCTCGGCTACCGGCTGTACCGCAGTGTCACCGGTTCGCTGAAAGCGATGCTGGGCACCTTCGAGACAATCGGCCGCGAACTGGACTTCACCGTCCGCCTGCCGGCCGATTCCGGCGACGAGATCGGCCAGACCCAGCGCGCCCTGAACGGCCTGCTCGACAAGCTGCAGGCCAGCTTCCGGCAGATCTGCACGATGACCACGCAGCTGACGACAGCGGCCGAACGCATGGCCGGCAATTCTGACCAGATGTCGGCCGCGTCGACGCGGCAGAGCGAAGCGGCGAGCAGCATCGCCGAAACGGTGCAG
>DATGXM010000470.1:0-3500 GCA_035298985.1 Azonexus sp.
TGTTGATGCCGACCAGTTCGGCCGCCAGCCGGTTGAACGAGGTGGCGAGCATGGCCTTGCCCTGCAGGGTGCGGTTGAAGAAGTACCACAGGGCAACGACGACGATGGCGGTGACACCGAGCACCCACAGGCTTTGCGGCAAGAGCGTCGCACCAAGGATCTGGATCGGCTCATCCCCCGAGAAGGCGGGCAGGCTGAAGGTGTTCTTGCCGAGCCAGACCTGGATCAGGCCGCGGATGACGAGCGAAGCGCCGATGGTGATGATGATCAGGGTCACCGTCTCGGCGCCCTTGACCGGTTCGATGGCCAGTTTCTCGACCAGCACGCCGACGATGGCCGGAACGAGGATGGCGAGCACCAGGGCCACGGGCAGCGGCAGGCCGGCCTGGGTGAAGAACACGGCCAGCATGCCGCCGAGCATGATGAATTCGCCTTGGGCGAAGTTGATCACGTTGCTGGCGTTGTAGATCAGCGTGAAACCCAGCGCCGCCAGCGCGTACGTCGCACCGACCGTGATGCCGGAAAAGAGAAATTGCAGGAATTGGGCTAGCATCGCTGGGCCTTCTCCCCGCGTGTTGCGGCGCGGCCAGGGGCTGGCTGTCTCGGTTTCATGTCTTCTCCTGTGGTCATCAGCCGAAGCTGTCTCGGGAAGCTGCGCTTCCGCGTTATGCGACAAATTCTGAAATACGTAATTGCTTCTGTCAACCGAAATGATACAAATATTTAGATTGAAATAAAAATCTGTATCTCTTTATGTCGATGATTAATATGAATTTGTCGCAGCTTGCCACTGAAAATGGCGCTGGTGAGGTGGCGCGACGGCCCCCGTTGGTGCGCGGGCAGATGGGGGCCGGGGCAGGCGTGGACGCCCGCCGGCCATGCCGACAATCGCCCATCGCTGGATACCGTGGGGCTGGTCGCGTAATGTCAAAGTAATTTTTTTCGGCACTTTCCGGCAAGTTGTCTGTCGGACGGGTCGGAAGGTGGAGAAGCTGTTCCGCCGACGAACAGGGTCCCGGTGGTCAGCCCGCCCGCCGGCAGCAGGCTGGTGGTAACCGCGACAAGAGAGGCCGGCCAAGGGGTAACGCCAATGCCAGACAGTTCGATATTCTTGCCCACTTCGGCAGCCAGTCGCGGCCAGCGCCGGCTCGCCCTGACCGTCGGGCTGCTGTCGATCGCCACCTTCCTGATCCTGGTGCCCTTTGCCAAGCAGCCGCTGCCCCAAGTCTGGGCCTTCATCCCGATCTACGCAGCGATCCTGGTCATCAACGACCTGATCACCGCTGTCCTGCTTCTGGGGCAGTTCGTCATGCTGCGCTCCAAAGCCTTGCTGGCCCTGGCGGCGGGTTATCTGTTCACCACCTTCATCTGCATCGCGCACGCCCTCAGTTTTCCCGGCCTGTTCGCCGCGGGGGGCTTGCTCGGTGCCGGCCCGCAAAGCACGGCCTGGCTGTATATGGCCTGGCATAGCGGCTTTCCGCTGTTCGTCATCGTCTACACCTGGCTCCAGGACCGACCGGCCGACACCCTGCCGGCCCCTGTCTCGCCGGGCATGGCCATCGTTGGCTGCACCGCCGGCGTGGCAGTCCTGGTGGCCGGACTGACCGCCGTGGTGACGACCGGGCACGACCTGCTGCCGGCCATCATGCAGGGCAATCACTACACCCCGGCGATGATCGCCGTCGTCTCCGGGGTCTGGCTGCTCAGTCTGCTCGCACTGCTCGCCTTGTGGCGGCGCGGGCGGCATTCGGTGCTCGACCTGTGGCTGATGGTCGTCATGTGCGCCTGGCTGGCCGACATCGCCCTGTCCGCCGTGCTCAACCACGGCCGCTTCGACCTCGGTTTTTACGCCGGGCGGATTTTCGGGCTGCTGGCGGCAACCTTTGTGTTGATCGAATTGCTGGTCAACAACGGACTGCTCTACGCCAGGCTGGCCGAACTGCACACCAGCGAGCACCGCAAGAACGTCGATCTGGAACAACTGCACGACCAGCTGGAAAGGCGGGCCCGCGACCATGTGGCGGCGCTGGAAGCCCTGCACAACAAGGAAGAGGAAATCCGCACCATCGTCGAGAATCTGGTCGACTGCGTCATCACCATCGATACGCGGGGCATCGTCTGCAGCACCAATCCGGCGCTGGAGCGCATTCTCGGTTTTTCGAAAGACGAGGTGGTCGGGCGCAATGTCTCGCTGTTGATGCCCGAGCCGCAGCACAGCAATCACGACGCTTTCGTGGAGCGCTATCTGCACACCGGCGAGGCGCGCATCATCGGCATCGGCCGCGAAGTCATGGGCCGCCACAAGGACGGGCATCTGGTCCCGCTCGAACTGACCATCAGCGAATATGCCGTGCGCGGCGAGCGCTACTTCATCGGTACGCTGCGCGATATCAGCGAGCGCAACCGCTTCATCGCCGAATTGACCCGGGCGCGGTCCGACGCCGAGCAGGCCAACCGGGCCAAATCGGCTTTCCTGGCGACCATGAGCCATGAAATCCGCACCCCCATGAACGGGGTCATCGGCATGGTCGAATTGCTCGCCCACAGCCGTCTTTCCGAACACCAGGCCGATCTGCTGCAAACCATCAATGAATCCGCCGTCACCTTGCTCGGCCTGATCGACGACATCCTCGATTTTTCCAAGATCGAGGCCGGCCGGCTGGACCTCGAGCGGATACCGGTTTCCGTATCCAGCCTGGTCGAAGGCCTGGGCAATTCGCTGGGTACCGTGGCGGTGCGCCGGGGCGTGGATCTGTATCTGTTCGTGGCGCCGGAGGTTCCGGAGTGGGTGCTGGCCGACGACGTGCGGCTGCGGCAGATTCTCTACAACCTGATCGGCAATGCCATCAAGTTCTCGGCCGGCCGCCCGGGCGTGCGCGGGCGCGTTGCCGTGCGGGTTGAAATCGCCGAGCCGGCGCCGTTGCGCCTGCGCTTCGGCATCACCGACAACGGCATCGGCATGGAGCCGGAAGCGATCGGCCGGCTATTCTCGCCCTTCACCCAGGCCGAAGTCTCGACGACCCGGCGCTTTGGCGGGACCGGCCTAGGGCTGGCCATCTGCCAGCGCCTGGTGAGCATGATGCACGGTGATATCGCCGTCGATAGCGCACCCGGCCGAGGCTCGACCTTTACGGTCACCCTGCCTTTCGAGCCGGCCGACGGGCCGCCGGCGCCGGCGCAGCTCCGCCTGGATGGCGTGCATTGCATCGTGATCGCCGGCGGCGACCTGGAGGCGCAGGATCTGCGCGCCTATCTCGAGCCGGCCGGGGCCCGGGTGAGCCTGGCCGGCGACATCGCGCAGGCGGCAGGCCAGGCCGCCGGCCCGCATATGCCGGTGATCGTCTACGACACCGGCTCGGCGAGTCCGCCGCTGGCGGCGTTGCGGTCTGCCTTTGCCACCTGGCCGGCCCATTTCCTGATCTTGACCCGTGGTCTGGGGCGGCGCGCCCGCGTCGAGGCACCGGACATGGTCTACCTCGATGGCTACGGCATGCGGCGGC
>DATGXM010000471.1:0-2163 GCA_035298985.1 Azonexus sp.
GCAGGCGGCCGGCCTGCCGGTGCCCGAATACGCCCTGCTCACGGCCGATTCCGACTTTGCCGAAATCGAGGAGCAACTCGGCCTGCCGCTCTTCGTGAAGCCGGCGCGCGAAGGCTCGTCGATCGGCGTCACCAAGGTCAAGGCGCGCGGCGAACTGAAGGCGGCCTACGAAGAGGCTGCCCAGCACGACCTGCTTGTCATCGCCGAGAAGGGCGTGATGGGCGGCGAATACACGGTCGGCATCGTCGGCGACGAGGTGCTGCCCATCATCAAGATCGAGCCGGCCACCGAGTGGTACGACTACGAAGCCAAGTACAACCGCGACGACACCAAGTACCTGTGCCCGTGCGGCCTGCCGGAAGCCAAGGAAATGGAAATCCGCAAGGGCGCACTGGAGGCCTTCCGCATCCTGGGCGGCCGTGGCTGGGGACGCGTCGATTTCCTGATGGACGAGGCCGGCAATCACTACTACCTGGAAGTGAATACCGCCCCGGGCATGACCGACCACTCGCTGGTGCCGATGGGCGCCCGCGTCGCTGGTCTGGAATACCCGGCGCTGGTCCGTCGCGTCCTCGAACTGGCTGCCAACGACTGAGAACGGTGAATGTGGAACAAACCGCACCTGCTCAACGCCATCGCCGACCTGCTGATGCTGGTCGCCGCCGCGGCGTTGCTGGCCGCCGCCGCGGTCTGGCTGGTGCGCGTGCCGTCCTTGCCGGTGCGCCATGTGGTGTTTGCCGACGCCTTGCCGCACACCAAGCGCGGCGAGGTGGAGCAGGTCTTGCCGGCGGCGCTGAAGGGCAATTTCTTCAGCATCAACCTGGAAACGGTGCGCGGGGCGCTGGAGAAGCTGCCCTGGGTGCGCAAGGTGGATATCCGTCGCCTGTGGCCGGACCGACTGGAAATCAGCGTCGAGGAGCACAAGCCGGTCGCCCGCTGGGGCGAGGGGCGGGGCGAGCTGGTGAACAGCTACGGCGAGGTTTTCGCCGCCAGCCTGCCGGAGGCCGAGGCGAGCGCCATGCCGCTGCTCTATGGCCCGCAGGGTACGGCCTCCGAAGTGTTGAAGGAATTCGGCGAACTGGTCGGCACCTTCAAGACGGTGGGCGAAGTGCCGGTGCAGCTGACGCTGTCGCCGCGCCTGGCCTGGGCGCTGAAGTTGCAGAACGGCATGTTGGTCGATATCGGCCGCGAACAGCCGAAGTCGCCGGTCGGCGTGCGGCTGGCACGCTTTATCGAGGTTTATCCGGAGATGGTCGCCAAGCGGGCGGTCAGGCCGGCAGTGGTGGATTTGCGGTATCCGAACGGTTTCGCCATGCGTGTGGCGGGCGAGGGGAAGGGAAAGTAAGCATATGAGCAGGGACAACAAGGATCTGGTCGTCGGTCTGGACATCGGGACGTCGAAAATCGTCGCGCTGGTCGCCGAGATCAACAACGAGGGCCAGCTGAACGTCATCGGCATGGGCTCGCAGGACTCGCGCGGCCTAAAGAAGGGCGTCGTGGTGAACATCGAGGAAACGGTGCACACCATCAGCCGCGTCATTCAGGAAGTCGAGCTGATGGCCGACTGCAAGGTGAGCAACGTCTATACGGGCATCGCCGGCAGCCACATCAAGAGCTTCAATTCGAACGGCATGGTGGCGATTAAGGACAAGGAAGTGACGCCGTCCGATGTCGAGCGCGTCATCGAAACCGCCCGCGCCATGCCCATCCCGGCCGATCAGGAAATCCTGCACATCCTGACCCAGGAATTCGTCATCGACGGCCAGGACGGTATCCGCGAGCCGATCGGCATGAGCGGCATGCGCTTGGAAGTGAAGACGCATATCGTCACCGGCGCCGTGTCGGCCGCCCAGAACATCGTCAAGTGCGTGCGCCGCTGCGGCCTGGAAGTGAATGATCTGGTCCTGCAGCCGCTGGCTTCCAGCTACGCCGTGCTGTCCGAGGACGAGAAGGATCTCGGCGTCTGCCTGATCGACATCGGCGGCGGCACCACCGACATCGCCGTATGGACCCAGGGCGCCATCCGCCATACCTCGGTCATCCCCATCGCCGGCGACCAGGTGACCAACGACATCGCCATGGCGCTGCGCACGCCGACCCGCGAAGCCGAGGACATCAAGTGCAAGTACGGTTGCGCCCTGTCGCAACTGGCCGACATCAACG
>DATGXM010000472.1:0-7038 GCA_035298985.1 Azonexus sp.
GAACGGCGTCGGCAAAAGCACCTTGCTGGCCGCTTTCGCCGGGCGGGCCGCGGTGTTTTCCGGCCGGCTCGAACTGCAGCCGGGCCTGCGGCTCGCCCTGCAGACTCAGGACGTGCCGCCGGTGGATGGCCTGCCGCTGTCCGGCCGCGATCTGCTGGCCATGACCGGCGCCAGCCCGGATGGACTGCCGCCCTGGCTCGCTGACCGCGTCGACTGGCGGCTGGATCGCCTGTCCGGCGGCCAGCGCCATTACCTGGCGCTATGGGCGGTGCTGCACGCGCCGGCCGACCTGGTCCTGCTCGACGAGCCGACCAATAACCTCGACGCGGCCGGGGTGCGTCACCTGACGGCGCATCTGCACGAACGGGCCAGGGAAGGTTGCGGCATCGTCGTGGTCAGCCACGACGCGGCCTTTGTTGCGGCAGCCTGCGACCGGGTGGTGGCGATGGAGGGGCGCGATGTCGAGTGAACTGTTCCTGATTCCCTTCCTGACTGGGCTCGGCCTGGCCATCCTGTTGCCCTTGCTCGGCTGCTACTTGCGCTTGCGCGACGAGTGGCTGGCGGCGCTGGCCTATTCGCACGTTGCCGCGGCCGGGGCGCTGCTCGCCCTGGTCGGTGGCCTGCCGCCGGCCGCCGGGGGCATTGCGGCGGCAGCCCTGGCCGGTGCCGGCAAACGCCTGTTCGCCGCACGTCTGACCGGCGGCGCGGCCTACGCCCAGCTGCTCCTCGGCGGCTGGTCGGTGGCCGTGCTGCTCGCGGCCAACCAGCCGCAGGCCGAACGCCTTGGGCACGCCTTGTTCGACGGGCAGCTCTATTTTGCCGGCCGCGACGAGTTGTGGCTGGTCGCGCTCAGCGTGCCGCTGGCCCTTGGCCTGCTCCGCCTGCTGTCGCAGCACCTGCTGCTCGCCCATACCTATCCGGATTTCTTTCGCATCCGCGGTTTGCGTGCCTGGCCGACGCAAATCGGCTTCGACCTGCTGGCCGCCCTGGCCCTGGCGCTGGCGACGATGAGCCTCGGCGTGATGGGCGCTTTCGCGCTGGTCTTCATCCCGCCCTGGCTGGCTTTCCGCCGGGCGAAGAACTGGCGGGGCGGCTTATTGTCTTCACTATTGATCGGCCTTGCCGCCTATCTCGCCGCATTTGCCGTAGCGCTTTGGCTCGACCAGCCTTTCGGTCCCATCCTGGCCATGATGCTGGTGGCGCTGGGACTGGTCGTTGCATGAACGCGGGCGACATGCTAAAACTCCTTTCCTGCATGCGGAGTAGTCATGGTTTTTTCGTTTTTCAAGAAGCAGCCTAACAAAATGCCCGAGCGGCCCGCTGCGCGGCCGCGTCCGGCAGCTCCGCCGCCCGAAGCCAGGCCGGTCGCGGACGAGCCCGAAGAGTCGGCGAAGCCGTTGCCGGAAGCTTTGCCCGATCTCGAATTCACGCCGGGCAAACCAATTCCCCCCACGCCGGTCGCCACGCAGCCGAAGCCTTCGGCAGCAGCACCCGCGCCCGCGGCCAAGCCGGTGGCACCGGTCGCCGACGACGATTTCAGCATCGACGACTTCGATACCCATTTCACCAATTCCAGCGTGATGGGAATCGACGTCGACCAGGACGTCGACCCCTTGCAGTCCTGCGTCGAGCAGGTCGTCGTGCTTTATGCCAATGGCCAGGATGGTGCGGCCCGCTCGCTGCTCGAAACCTTTGTCCGCTCCTATCACGGGGTCGAAGGCAAGCGCTTCTGGATGCTGCTGTTCGACCTGCTGCAGATTAGCGGCGACCGCGCCGCCTTCGAAAAGCTCGGCGTCGAGTATGCCGAGGCCTGCGAAACTTCCCCCCCCACCTGGCGCCAGGAATTGCCTGCCAGCAAGCCGGAAGCCAACGGGCGGGGCGGCAGCAAGATATTCCTGCAGGGCGTGCTGACCAGCGAGAGCGACCTGCCGGTGGTCGAATTGGCGCGGCTGGTTGGACAGAAAGCGGAAATCAGCGTCGATTGCGCCAAGCTGATCGGTTGCGACGACGACGTGGCGGCACAACTGGCCGACCTGCTCGTCCGCGCCCGCAAGCAGCGTCTGGCGCTGACCTTGGTCGGCGCCGAAGCGTTCATGGATCGGCTGAATGATCGCCTCGTCGCTGGCGAGGCCGCGCACGAACCGGCTTGGCGCCTGTTGCTGGAATTGCTGCAACGCCACGCAACCCAGGAGCGTTTCGAGGAACGGGCAGTCGATTACGCCGTGACCTTCGAACTGTCCCCGCCCTCCTGGGAACCGCAGCAGCAGGCTTCCGGCGCCAACGTGGCAGCCGTCGCCACCGGCATGCGTGACGACGCCCATTACCTGATCGGCGAACTGAAAGCCTGTCGTTTCGAGAATCTGCCGCAGATTCTCGACAGCCAGGCCTTGCCGGTTCTCGATTTTTCGCGGGTGACCCGTCTGGACTTCATTTCCGCCGGCCAACTGGTCAATCGCCTGACGCCGATCAAGGCGGCGGGTCGGGAGGTCGTCATTCGCAGTCCGAATCATCTCGTTGCCGAGCTGATGGCCGTTGTCGGCCTCAACAAGCAGGCGCGCATCGTCGTTCCCAAGTCTTAAGTCAGGAATAATCATGGAGCAATATCACGGCACGACCATCCTGTCGGTGCGCCGGGGCAATATCGTCGCCATGGGCGGCGACGGCCAGGTCACCCTGGGCAACATCGTCATCAAGGCGACCGCCAAGAAAGTCCGCCGCCTGTACCAGGGCCGCATCCTGGCCGGTTTCGCCGGCGGCACGGCCGACGCCTTCACGCTGTTCGAGCGCTTCGAGGCCAAGCTGGAAAAGCACCAGGGCAACCTCGTCCGTTCGGCCGTCGAACTGGCCAAGGACTGGCGTTCCGACCGCGCGCTGCGCCGCCTGGAAGCCATGCTATCGGTCGCCGACCGTGAATCCTCGCTGGTCATCACCGGCAACGGCGACGTACTGGAGCCGGAACACGGCATCGTCGCCATCGGTTCGGGCGGTGCCTACGCGCAAAGCGCGGCACGCGCCTTGCTAGAAAACACCGACCTGCCGCCGCTCGACATCGTGACCAAGTCGCTCGAAATCGCCGGCGACCTGTGCATCTACACCAACCGCAACTTCACGCTGGAGACGCTGGAATGACGACCATGACGCCGAAGGAAATCGTCTCCGAACTCGACAAGCACATCGTCGGCCAGAATGCCGCCAAGAAGGCCGTCGCCATCGCGCTGCGCAACCGCTGGCGGCGTTCGCAGGTGGCCGAACCGCTACGCCAGGAAATTACGCCCAAGAACATCCTGATGATCGGGCCGACCGGCGTCGGCAAGACCGAAATCGCCCGCCGCCTGGCCCGTCTGGCCAATGCACCCTTCATCAAGGTCGAGGCGACCAAATTCACCGAGGTCGGCTACGTCGGCCGCGACGTCGAAACCATCATCCGGGATCTGGTCGAGATGGCCATCAAGTCGGGGCGGGAGCGGGCGATCAAGGGCATGCGCGCCCGCGCCGAGGATGCCGCCGAGGAACGCATTCTCGATGTCCTGCTGCCGCCGGCGCGCAGTCCCGGCTTCTTCGCCGAGAATGCCGATGCATCGGCGACAGACAATACGACCCGCCAGAAATTCCGCAAGAAGCTGCGCGAAGGCGAGTTGGACGACAAGGAAATCGACATCGAGGTCGCGGCACCCAACATGCAGGCCGAGATTTTCGCGCCGCCGGGCATGGAGGAGCTGACCCAGCAGATCCAGGGCATGTTCCAGAACATGGGCGGCGGCAAGAAGAAGCCGCGCAAGCTGAAGATCAAGGAAGCGCTCAAGCTGCTCACCGACGAGGAGGCCGCCAAGCTGGTCAATGACGAGGACGTCAAGCTGGAGGCGGTCAAGGCCGTCGAGCAGAACGGCATCGTCTTCCTCGACGAAATCGACAAGGTGACCGGTCGCTCCGATACGCAAGGCGCCGACGTGTCGCGCCAGGGCGTGCAGCGCGACCTGCTGCCGCTGGTCGAGGGGACGACGGTGTCGACCAAGTACGGCATGATCCGCACCGACCACATCCTGTTCATCGCCTCCGGCGCCTTCCATCTGTCCAAGCCATCGGACCTGATTCCCGAACTGCAGGGCCGCTTCCCGATCCGCGTCGAGCTGGATTCGCTGTCGGTGGCCGATTTCGAACGCATCCTGACCCAAACCGATGCCTGCCTGACCAAGCAGTACCAGGCCTTGCTGGAAACCGAAGGCGTGGCCATCGAATTCGCCGACGACGGCATCCGCCGGATGGCCGAGATTGCCTTCCAGGTCAATGAAAAGACCGAGAATATCGGTGCCCGCCGCCTGCATACGGTGATGGAAAAGCTGCTCGAGGAAGTTTCCTTCGAAGCCGGCAAGGCCGGGCTCGACAAGGTCGCCGTCGATGCCGCCTACGTCAATGAAAAGCTGGGCGAAGTGGCCGCCGACGAGGATCTGTCGCGCTACGTACTGTAGTGCGAGGCAGCCGGAGCCGAGGGGGATTTCCTATGGTTCCGGCACGCTGCCCCGCGCACGCTCGGGACTTGCATTTCCCTTCCTGAAAGAACCTCTTGGACGAGCAAAGCCTGAGCTTCCGCCTGCTGGCCATCCTGTTTCCCATTTTCGGCATTGTCGCGGCCGGGTATTTTTACGCCCGCCAGCACAAGCCGGAAATGGCCGTCGCCAACCGCATCAACATGGATGTTTTTGTCCCGGCCTTGGTTTTTGCCGCCATGGCCGGCAAGGCTTTCGACGTCCAGGCCTATGCCCCGCTGGCACTGGGGGCGCTGTTGGTGTTGCTGACCTGTGGCTTGCTGGCCTGGCCGATTGCGCGCTTGCTCAAGATGGACGCAAAAACGCTGGTGCCGCCGATGATGTTCAACAATTCCGGAAACATCGGTCTGCCGCTGGCGGTCTTGGCTTGGGGCGAGAACGCCCTGCCGGCGGCGGTGATCATGTTCATGGTCGAGAATACCCTGCATTTCACCTTGGGCGCTCGTCTGCTCGATCCGCACGCCCGCCTGCTTACCCTGTGGCGTGTTCCGGTCGTTTTCGCGGCAATCTCGGGTTTGGCCGTCGCCCTGCTGAAAATACCCATCTGGTCGCCGGCCATCACGGCCATCAAGATGCTTGGCGACGTCTCCGTGCCCTTGCTGCTGTTTTCTCTCGGCGTGCGGATGACCGATGTGTCTTTCAGCGAATGGAAAGTTGCGGTCGGTAGCGCGCTATTGCGGCCAATCGCCGGCATGGCCATTGCCTACGGCGTCATTGCCTTGCTCGGTATCGAGGGGCGCAATGCCGCCATGTTGTTCGTCTTCGGCGCCTTTCCGCCAGCCGTACTCAATTTTCTGTTTGCCGAGCGCTACCAGCAGGAGCCGCAGCGCGTCGCCTCCATTGTCCTGATCGGCAACCTGGCGGCGCTGGTTTTCTTGCCGCTGGCCCTGGCGCTCGTCCTTTAGCGGCCGAAACGATCCATCTGGCGGCGGTCGCGCTTGGTTGGGCGGCCGTGGATGTCGGCAGCTGGCTCGACCTCGAATTTGCGCCGCATCTGCTCGGCTTCGCGGGCCGTGACGCTATCCGGGGTTTCTTCGTAGAGCAGGCGTGCTTCGCTGGCCGGGCCTCGCTTCTCCGACAGGGCGCGGACGGTCACTTCCCAGCGCGTTTCACCGTTGAAAACATCCAGCCGGTCGCCAATTTTGACATCGCGGGCCGGCTTGGTCGGCGCGCCATTCAGCTTGATCTTGCCGCCGCTTACCGCATCGGTGGCCAGGCTGCGCGTCTTGAAGAAGCGCGCAGCCCATAGCCACTTGTCGATGCGGATGCCGCTCAAGCCGGCAGGACCTGCTCGCCGGCGTAGAGTTGGGCGACCGTTTCGCGCTGGCGAATGACGTGCACCTGCTCGCCATCGACCATGATTTCGACGGCGCGCGGCCGGGTGTTGTAGTTCGAGGCCATGGCCATGCCGTAGGCGCCGGCCGACATCACTGCCAGCAGGTCGCCCGGCTGCACGCAAAGCGGACGGGCCTGGCCGAGGAAGTCGCCGGTTTCGCAGACCGGGCCGACCACGTCGTAGTCGCGCGTGGCGCCGGGGCGCGGCGTCACCGGGGTGATGTCGTGCCATGCTTCGTACAGCGCCGGGCGCATCAGGTCGTTCATGGCGGCGTCGATGACGGCGAAATTCTTGCCTTCGCCTTCCTTCAGGTATTCGATGCGGGTGAGCAGCAGGCCGGCATTGCCGACCAGGCGGCGGCCCGGTTCGAGCACCACCTGCAGACCACGGCCCTGCAGTTTGTCGAGCAGCGGGGTCAGGTAGGAGGCGACGGTCGGCTGCACCTGGTCAGCCTTGTACTTGATGCCGAGGCCGCCACCGAGGTCGAGATGGTGAATGCGGATACCTTCGCTGGCCAGTTGGTCGACCAGCGCCAGGATGCGGTCCAGCGCTTCGACGAAGGGCGACGGATCGAGCAGTTGCGAGCCGATATGGCAGTCGATGCCGGCGATCTGAATGTTGGGCAGGGCGGCGGCGCGAAGGTAGAGGGGCAGCGCATCGTCGTAGGCGACGCCGAACTTGGCTTCCTTCAGTCCGGTCGAGATGTACGGATGGGTTTTCGGATCGACGTTCGGATTGACGCGCAGACTGATCGGCGCCCGCTTGCCGCACTGTCCTGCGACTTCGTTGAGCCGTTCCAACTCTGGAATCGATTCAATGTTGAAGCAGAAGATGCCGGCGTCGAGCGCCTGCTTCATCTCGGCGGCGGTCTTGCCGACGCCGGAGAAGACAACTTTCTGCGGATCGGCGCCAGCGGCCAACACACGCTGCAGTTCGCCGCCGGACACGATGTCGAAACCGGCACCCAGGCGGGCGAACAGGTTGAGGATGGCCAGGTTGGAATTGGCCTTCACGGCAAAGCAGACGAGCGCGCCGCTACCGGCCGGATGACCGCCGAGGACATCCTGGAATTCGCGCAATGACTCGGTGAGCGCGGCGCGGGAATAGACATAGGCCGGCGTGCCGAACTGTTCGGCGAGGGCGGGGAGGGCGACGGAT
>DATGXM010000473.1:0-6694 GCA_035298985.1 Azonexus sp.
GGGAAATTCATCGCAGCGGCCAGTGGTATGCGGTGGCCATCGTTGACGACAACCCGGGGCGAACCGGGCGTCGCCTGAGGGGCTTGCCCATCCTGTCGCCGATCGAAAACATCGGTTCGATTGCGGAGAACCTTGGCGCCAAGCACGCCATCATCGCCATGCCCAATGCTCGGCCCGCGCAGCGCAGGCGTGCGACGGAACTGGCTTCGGCCGCTGGTTTGACGGTCATGACCGTGCCCTCGTACGACGACCTGTTGTCAGGACGGCTTTCGGTATCCAGTATCCGTAAGGTCGAGTTGGAAGACTTGCTAGGGCGCGAAGCGGTCTCGTTGGACGACAACGGTGTACACGACTTGCTGGGAGGCAATGTCGTGCTGGTCACCGGTGCAGGCGGGTCTATCGGTTCTGAACTCTGCCGCCAAATTGCCCGTTTCAAACCGTCGCGGCTGGTGCTGGTCGATTCTTCCGAATTTGCGCTTTACAGCATTGGGGAAGAGCTGAGTGTCAGTCATCCGGCGCTCGATTGTAGATCGTGGGCGGCTGATGTCCGCGACAAGGAGCGGGTTGCCGAAATTTTTGCCAACGAGCAACCTGTCGTCGTCTTCCATGCCGCCGCCTACAAGCATGTGCCCTTGATGGAAAGCGTTAACGCCTGGCAAGCCGTGCGGACCAATGCTCTTGGCACGCTTACCGTGGCTAGGGCTGCTCAGGAGGCGCAGGTCAGGAAGTTTGTGCTGATTTCCACCGACAAGGCCGTCAATCCGACCAATGTCATGGGGGCTACCAAGCGACTGGCGGAAAGGCTTTGCCTGGCGGTGAACAACCGGGGGGCGACCCGATTCGTTATCGTGAGATTCGGCAACGTGCTGGGCAGTAACGGCAGCGTCATTCCGAAGTTCCGGGAACAGATCGCCCAAGGGGGGCCGGTAACCGTGACGCATCCAGAGATCGTCCGCTACTTTATGACCATCCCCGAGGCAGCGCAATTGGTGCTGCAGGCTGGGCTGATGGGGCAGGGCGGGGAGATCTTTGTTCTCGAAATGGGCGATCCGGTGCGGATCGTTGATCTGGCGCGCGACATGATCCGCCTCTCCGGATTTTCGGAAGACGAGGTGAAAATTGAATTTACCGGCCTGCGACCCGGCGAGAAGCTGTACGAGGAGTTGCTGGCCGACGACGAGGCTACGTTGCAGACACCTCACCCCAAGCTGCGGATAGCACGGCTTTCGGATGAATTGCCGGTTGCCGAGTATGAAGAGTTGCTGAGTTGGCTACACTCGTCGATTCGTCCGTCCGCTGACGTGAAGGCAGGTTTGAAGAAATATGTGCCGGAATATGTTGCCGATTTGGGCTGCTAAGGGAGCCACGGGTTTCTGACTTGGCCGGACCCGAGTAAACTGCAAAGTTTTTCGGCGCTTATCCGGACATGGATTTTCTCGATCTTCCCCAACTTTCTTCTGCCGGCGGCAGCGTTCGCCTCCCCGGCTCGAAGAGTATCTCCAATCGCGTCCTGTTATTGGCCGCCCTGTCCGAGGGAGAAACCGAGGTCTGCGACCTGCTGGCTTCCGATGACACCGAGCGCATGCTCGATGCGCTCAAGGCGCTGGGCCTCGGTGTTGTGCACCTCGGCGGGGAAAACTGGCGAATTACCGGGGGCGGCGGGCGGTTTCCCGTCAAGCAGGCGGAGCTTTTCCTCGGTAACGCCGGTACGGCTTTTCGTCCGCTGACCGCAGCGCTGGCGCTCGCTGGTGGCGATTACACGCTGAAGGGGGTTGCCCGCATGCATGAGCGGCCGATTGGTGACCTGGTCGATGGCCTGCGCCAGTTGGGGGCTGACATCACCTATTTGGGTAACGAAGGCTATCCGCCGCTGCGTCTGAGACCGGCCAGCCTCCAACCGGGTGGCGTGGTCAAGGTACGTGGCGATGTCTCCAGCCAGTTCCTGACCGGCTTGCTGATGGCTTTGCCGTTGACCGGGGAAACGGTGGTCGTCGAGGTGATCGGCGAGCTGATTTCCAAGCCTTATATCGAGATCACGCTGGCGACCATGGCCCGCTTCGGCGTTGTCGTCGAACGCGATGGCTGGCAGCGCTTCACGATCACGGCGGGCAGCCGCTATGTTTCGCCGGGAACGATCTACGTCGAGGGGGATGCGTCGTCCGCCTCCTATTTCCTCGCTCTCGGCGCCATTGGTCGCGGACCGGTGCGCGTTGATGGCGTCGGTCACGACTCGATCCAGGGCGACGTCAAATTCGCCGAGGCACTGGCCAAAATGGGTGCCTGCATCGAGATGGGGCCGAACTGGATGGCGGCGCGGGCGCCGGAAGGTGGATTGGTCGCCGTCGATCTCGATTGCAACCATATTCCCGATGCGGCGATGACCCTGGCCACGGCGGCCTTGTTCGCCAAGGGCACGACGACCCTGCGCAATATCGCCAGCTGGCGGGTCAAGGAAACCGACCGCATCGCGGCAATGGCGACCGAATTGCGCAAGCTGGGTGCCGAAGTGGAGGAGGGCGCGGACTATATCCGCGTGACGCCCGCCGCCCTGCATCCGGCGGCTATCGACACCTACGATGATCACCGCATGGCGATGTGCTTCTCGCTGGCGGCGTTCGGTACGCCGCTGCGCATCAACGATCCGAAGTGCGTTGCCAAGACCTTCCCGGATTATTTCGAACGTTTCTCGGCGGTAACCAAGGCTGCCCCCGTTATTGCCATTGACGGACCATCGGCTTCCGGCAAGGGAACGGTGGCGGCGCGGGTTGCCGACGCACTGGGCTTTTCCTATCTGGATTCCGGTGCCTTGTACCGGCTGACGGCCCTGGCAGCGAAGCAGGCCGGTGTCGATTGGGCCGACGAAAGCGAGGTTGCCAAGTTGGCGGCGGTTCTCGATGTCGAGTTTTTCGGAGCCGATATTCGTCTCAACGGCACGCTGGTCGGTGATGCCATCCGCACCGAGGAAATGTCGGCCGGGGCATCGAAAGTGGCCGCCCTGCCAGCCGTTCGCGAGGCGCTGCTGTTCCGCCAGCGGGCGTTCAACACCCTGCCCGGTCTGGTGGGGGATGGGCGCGACATGGGGTCGGTGGTCTTCCCCAAGGCGCCGCTCAAGGTCTTCCTGACGGCAAGCGCCGAGGCGCGCGCTGAGCGGCGCTATAAGCAGTTGATCGAAAAAGGATTCTCTGCTAATCTCCCCGACCTTCTGGCTGATCTGCAGCAACGTGACGAGCGCGATTCGCAGCGCAGCGTGGCGCCGCTCAGGCAGGAAGCTGATGCCAAGCTGCTCGACACCACGCATCTCACCATCGAACAGGCGGTGAACCAGGTGCTGGCGTGGAGTAGGGAGGTGTCGTTGTAATAGTGTTGCTACCGCAAGGGCCGGCGCATTTTTTTAACCTCAACCCGCTGCTTTTCGTACCGCTCGTGGTTCGATTCGTGGCATGAAAGTCTGTCCGTAATGGAATCTTTTGCTCAACTTTTTGAAGAATCCCTGGCTCGCCAGGAAATGCGTCAAGGCGAAGTCATCACTGCCGAAGTGGTGGCCATCGATCACAATTTTGTCGTGGTCAATGCCGGCCTGAAATCGGAATCCTATGTTCCGCTCGAAGAATTCCTGAATGATCAGGGCGAGATCGAAGTCAAGGAAGGCGACTTCGTTCAAGTTGCCATCGAAATGCTGGAAGACGGCTACGGCGCCACGCGCCTGTCGCGCGATCGCGCCAAGCGCATCGCCGCCTGGAACTTCCTGGAGCAGGCCCTGAACGAGAACACCCTGGTCACCGGCACTATCACCGGCAAAGTCAAGGGCGGCCTCACCGTCATGTCCAACGGCGTCCGTGCCTTCCTGCCGGGTTCCCTGGTCGACATGCGTCCGGTCAAGGACACCACCCCGTACGAAGGCAAGACCCTCGAATTCAAGGTCATCAAGCTCGATCGCAAGCGCAACAACGTCGTGATGTCCCGCCGTGCCGTGCTCGAAGCCACCGCTGACAAGGATCGCGAAAAGCTCCTCGAGAACCTCAAGGAAGGCACCACCGTCAAGGGTATCGTCAAGAACATCACCGACTACGGCGCGTTCGTCGACCTGGGCGGCATCGATGGTCTGCTGCACATCACCGACCTGGCCTGGCGCCGTGTCCGTCACCCGAGCGAAGTGCTCAACGTCGGTGACGAAGTTACCGCCAAGATCCTCAAGTTCGACGCCGAGAAGAACCGCGTCTCCCTGGGTATGAAGCAACTGGGCGACGATCCGTGGGTTGGTATCGCCCGCCGTTACCCGGCCGGCACCCGCCTGTTCGGCAAGGTCACCAACCTGACCGACTACGGTTCCTTCGTTGAAATCGAACAAGGCATCGAAGGCCTGGTGCACGTTTCCGAAATGGACTGGACCAACAAGAACGTCCATCCGTCCAAGGTCGTTTCCCTGGGCGACGAAGTCGAAGTCATGATCCTGGAAATCGACGAAGAGCGTCGTCGTATCTCCCTGGGCATGAAGCAGTGCCTGCCGAACCCGTGGGACGATTTCGCCATGAACCACAAGAAGGGCGACAAGGTCCGCGGTGCCATCAAGTCGATCACCGACTTCGGCATCTTCATCGGCCTGCCCGGCGGCATCGATGGTCTGGTTCACCTGTCCGACCTGTCCTGGTCTGCGACCGGCGAAGAAGCCATCCGCAACTTCAAGAAGGGCGATGAAGTCGAGGCAGTCGTGCTCGGCATCGACGTCGAGAAGGAGCGTATCTCCCTGGGTATCAAGCAGCTCGAAGGTGACCCGTACACCAACTTCATCGCTACCCACGAGAAGAACAGCATCGTGCGCGCTACCGTCAAGACGGTGGATGCCCGCGGCGCCGTGCTGACCCTGGATGGTGAGAACGAAGGTTACCTGCGTGCTTCCGAGTTCTCGCGTGATCGTATCGACGACCTGTCGCAACACCTGAAGGTGGGTGACGAAGTCGAAGCCATGATCATCAACGTGGATCGCAAGACCCGTGGTATCAACCTGTCCATCAAGGCCAAGGACAATGCCGAACAGCACGAAGCGATGCAGAAGCTGGCTTCTGACTCTGCCTCCGCTGCTTCCGGTACGACCAACCTGGGTGCCCTGCTGAAGGCCAAGCTCAACCAACAAGGCTGATAAGGCACTAGCATGACCAAATCCGAGCTCATCGCCCGACTGGCGGAGCGGTTTCCGCAGCTGGTGGCGAAGGATGCTGATTTTGCGGTCAAGATGATTCTCGATGCGATGTCCGAAGCGCTGGTGCGTGGGGATCGCATCGAGATCCGCGGATTCGGCAGCTTTGCGCTCAACTACCGGCCGCCGCGTGTTGGACGCAACCCCAAGTCGGGGGAGAAGGTCAGCGTTCCGGCCAAATGGGTTCCCCATTTCAAGGCTGGAAAAGAGTTGCGCGAACGGGTCGATCAGATGATCTGACGCCGGGCTTGGCTCAATGTGGTAGATTCGGGGCGGTGAATGATTTCACTGCCCCTTTTTATTGAATGTCATGACAGCTTTGACTTGGGCCCTGCGGCTCATTATTTTCGTGTTGCTGGTGGTTTTTGCCGCCCAGAACACCGATCCGGTCAGCCTGCGGCTGCTTCCCGGACAGATTTGGCAGGCTCCGCTGGTTCTCGCCTTGCTCGCTTTCTTTGTCGGCGGCGTGATCCTGGGGGCGCTGTCGCTGCTCGGCGTGCTCTTCCGGCAGCGGCGGGAAATTTCGCGCCTGAAAAAAGAAGCGACGCGCAAACCACTCGTACCGAATAGCGAAATCCCGCCGGCCGTATGAGCGAAATTGTCGATTACTGGCAGCTTTTGCTGATTCCGGTCTTTTTTGGCCTGGGCTGGGCCGCTGCCCGCGTCGATATGCGCCAGGTGGTTCATGAATCCCGGGCATTGCCGCGTTCGTATTTCCAGGGGCTGAATTTCCTGCTCAACGAGCAGCCGGACAAGGCCATCGATTCCTTCCTGGAGGTTGCCAAGGTCGATTCGCAAACCGTCGAACTGCATTTCGCCCTGGGTAATCTCTTCCGGCGGCGCGGCGAAACCGAACGCGCCATCCGCATGCACCAGAACCTGATCGACCTGCCCGACCTGGATGAGAAGGTCCGCCTGCAGGCCCTCTCCGAGCTGGGGCAGGATTACCTGAAGGCCGGCTTGCTCGATCGCGCAGAGGAAATTTTCAACCGTCTGCTGGGTTCCTCGTTCGAGGAGGAAGCCAAGCGCAACCTGCTGGAAATTTATCAGGTCGAGAAGGAGTGGCTGAAAGCCGTCGAAATTGCCCGCGAACTGCCGGATGTTGCCTCGCACCGTGAAATCGCCGAGTACTACTGCGAGCTGGCGGCCAACGAAATCATGCGTTCGCGTCCCGACGAGGCGCGCCAATACCTCGATATCGCCATGCAGGAAAACCGCAAGTGCGTGCGGGCCAGCCTGCTGCAGGGCGACTTGCTGTTGCAGGAAGGCAAGCCGCTGGAAGCGATCGAGGCCTGGCAGCGTATCGAGCAGCAGGACCCGGGCTATCTGGCTTTGGTCGCCCAGCGCCTGCTGGAAACCTATCGCAAGCTGGAGCGTGTAGCCGAAGGTATCGCCCTGCTAAGCGGTTACCTTGAGCGCTATCCGTCACTCGATCTTCTCGAAGTGGTCTATCAGCTGGTGCTGGAAAGCGAAGGGACCGAAGCGGCCTATCGGCTGGGG
>DATGXM010000474.1:0-4878 GCA_035298985.1 Azonexus sp.
ATTTTCCGAGGTCGGCATCTCGAAGGCGCGCTGGACGCCGAAGCGTTCCTGCAGGCCGGTCACGGTGCCGAAGACGGCCTTGGGGTCGCCGACGCCGAGGCCGTAGCAGATGACCGAGTCGTCGTCGGCCATGGCCTGGTGCATGGCATCGTTGATCGCTTGGGCGTAGTTCATCGTGGGCATGCGGTGTTCCTCAGGCGTAGACGCCGGTGTAGGCTTCGGCCGGATCAGCGAACGGGGCTTGGCGGGCGAAATCGAAAGCGGCGGCGACTTCCTGCTGGATGGCCGTTTCCATAGTGTGTAGGTCATCGGCGGCGGCCGGTCGTTCGGCCAGGATTTCCCGGCGCAGGCGGGCGATCGGGTCGCGTGTCTGCCACAGCTGGAACTCTTCGATCGTGCGGTAGCCGAGATCGTTGTCGTAGGCGTGGCCGCAGTGCTCACGCCAGCGGTAGGTGGCGAATTCGAGGAAATAGGGGCCGCGACCAGCGCGGATATGGGCGACCGCCTCGCCGAGCAGGCGATGACAGGCGACGGCGTCGTTGCCGTCGCCGCAGGCCGAGGGAATACCCAGGGCGCCCACCATGGCGCTGATGCTGCGTCCGGCCGGCTGGCGCTCATGCAGCGGCGCATAGACCGAATAGAGGTTGTTCTCGCAGACGAAGAGGACCGGGAGCTTGCGGACAGCGGCAAAATTGGCCGACTCGTAGAAAACGCCCTCCTCTATGGCGCCGTCGCCGAGAAAGACGCAGGCGAGGTGGCCTTCGTCCTTCAGTTGCAGGCCCAGGGCGAGGCCAACGCCGATGGGAATGCTGTTGCCGACGATGGCCGAGGTGCCCATGAAACCGACGCTGCGGTCGATCAGGTGCATGGAGCCGCCCTTGCCCCCGGCACAGCCGGCCGCTTTGCCGTAGATTTCGGCAATCATGGCCGGCAGGTTGCCGCCCTTAGCCAGGTAGTGAGCATGGCCGCGGTGGGTGCTGACTGCCAGGTCAGCCGCGGTCAGGGTTTCGCCGATAGCTGCGGGCACGGCCTCCTGGCCAATCGAAAGATGGGTCGGGCAGCGCATCTGCCATTCGGTGTAACGGCGGGCGATTTCCTCCTCGACGGCGCGGATGCGCTGCATCTGGTGGAGCAGGCGGGGGGCGAGCTGCTCGTTCATGGGATGAACCAGTAATAGTCCCCGGTGTAACCGGCTTCGGCGAACAATGCTTTCCAGCCATCGACCGAGAGGACGGTCTTGGCCGTCAGGTTCCAGGCGAACATGCGTTCCTTTTCGGCTTCGTCGCGATAGGCATCGACGGTGACGAAGGCCTTGCCGCGGCCGACCCGCTCGATTTCGCGCAGGGACTGGATCAGTTCGTCACGTTCCAGGTTGTGCAGGGTGTTGATGGCGATGACGACATCGAAACTGTGGTCGGGGAACGGCAGTTCGGTCGCGCTGGCCACCTGGACGTGCGGCCGCATGTCGGCGATGGCATTCTCGATGGCGTAGGCCGAGATGTCGATGCCGGCGACCTCGATGCCGGGGATCAGCTCGGCGAGGTCGTGGAGCATGAAACCCTTGGCGCAGCCGATGTCGAGCAGGCGGCTGCCGGCGCCGAGCTGAAAGTGCTCCTTGAGCGTCGGCACCACCGGTTGCCAGAAACGAGGCAGGTAGTTGAAACCGCCGTAGCCGTGGCGGCGGTCGCCGTCGAAGAATTCGCGGCCGAACTGGCGGGCGATGCGGCGATCTTCCTCGGTCTTGGTCTGTCCGCGTTCATCGACATTGCGCTTGGTGCGCGGGTAATTGACGAGCAGGTCGATTTCCTGGCCCATGGGCTGTCCTCTTGGTTGGTGGCGACTACGGCTTGTGCCGGTAGTCGACCGGATGGTTTTTCAGTGTTTCGAAATGGCGGTCGATCCAGGCCAGCGTCTCGGCCAGGCCTTGCTCCAGCGATATCGTGTCGGACCACCCGAGTTCGCCGCGAATCTTCGCGCTGTCGAGGTGGTAGGCCATGTCCTTGCCCAGGCGTTCGCCGACGATGTCGACGTGGCTGGCGAAGTCGACGCCCATCTGCTGGCAGATCAGTTCGGTCAGGCCGCGAATGGTGATCCAGCGGTTGCCCGAGATATGGTAGGTGGCGCCAGGTTGCCCATCGCCCGCCGCGCGCAGGGTGGCAGCGATGACGTCGTCGATGTGGATGAAGGAGCGCTCGGAGTGGCCGCCGCCATGCAGGGGCAGGCGCTTCCCCATACGGAAGGAGAGCATGGCGCGCGGAATGATCCGGTAGAGCTGCTGGCCGGGGCCGTAGACATTGGCGGCCCGCGTGAAGATGACCGGGAAACCGTAGGCAGCATGATAGGTCGCCAAACTCATGTCGGCGGCGGCTCGCGAAACGGCATAGGGCGTGCTCGGCCGGAAAGGGGCGTCTTCGCGGACGACGCCGGTGGTCGAGCCATAGACCTCCGGCGTGGTGACGTGGACGTAGCGCGCTAGGTAGTCGCAGTGGCGCAGCCGTTCGTGCAGTGCAATGGTGGCGACGACGTTGGTCTGGTACCAGTGCAGCGGGTTCTGCCAGCTTTCGGCGACCATGCTCTGGGCGGCGAAATTGATCACCAGCTCCGGCCGCTCGGCGTCGAGGATGGCCATCAGTCCATCGAGGTCGTGGTTGAGGTCGCACTGCACGAAGCGGAAGCTGGGCGCGGCGGCGTCACGCCAGCGATAGGGCAGGTAGGCGGGGTCGGGTTCCGGCGAGCGGCTGCAGCCGACGACCCGGATGCCGCGCTCGAGCAGTGCCTTGACGCAGTGGGCGCCGGAGAAGGAGTTGCTGCCGATGACGGCGACGCAGGTGGGGCCGCTCACCGGAGGATTCCGCCGGAGTGGGTCGGGTACTGGGCCAGGCGTTGCATGACCATGTGGCCGACGATCAATTGCAGGTCTTCGGCCAGTTGCATGTCGTGGATCGGGAAATGCACGGCATCGCCGGCCATGGCCAAGGATTCGCCGCCATCGTAGCCGAGGATGGCAAAGGTCTTCATGTCGAGCTTGCGACCCGCGGTCAGTGCGGCGACGATATTGCGCGAGTTGCCGCTGCCGGACAGGGCGATCAGCAGGTCGCCGGGCTGGGCCAGGGTCTGCAGCTGGTGCGAGAAAATGTCGGCATAACCGAGATCGTTGCCCAGGCAGGTCACCACCGACGAGTTCGCGGTCAGGGAAATGACCCGGATACCACGGCCGGAGGTCCGGGCAATGCCGTAGAGAAGATCGTTGGCCAGATGGTTGGCATTGCCGTCGCTGCCGCCGTTGCCGCACAGGAAGACCTGCTTGTTGTTCTGCCAGACGTTGGCCAGGGCGTCGATCAGGCGGGCGACCGGTTCCCAGTTCGTCGTCTGGAGGACGGCGGCCAGTCTTGCCGCGTAGTCCCGGCAATGTTCGAGGTGGGTGGAATCAGGCATCTTGGAATCTGGAAAAATGGGCCGCGGAGGCCGGGGCTGCTTAGATGAAATTGACGTGATCGACCCGGCCATTGATGATCCGGTCGAGGTAGCGGTTGACCTCGTCCATGCGGCAATTGACGCGGCAGGCGTGGATGTCGAGGTCGTGACGAACGAAACGGAAGGACTCGCGCCGCTTCTCGCCTTCCCAGATGCTCGGGAAGTCCTGTTCATTGACGTTGCCGTAGTCGAAGCGCTGGTCGAGCAGATAGGCGCTGCAACCGTAGACCGCACCGGTGGCCATGACATAGGCCCAGAAGGCGGGAGTCGCCAGGCAGCGCGAATAGCGTTCTTCCTGGCCGGCGCTGTATTTCTCCATGGTGTTGTTGCGGAACACCACCTGGAAACGCTCGGTATTCAGCCCTGCCAGTTCGTCCTGCAGGAACATGAACTCGCTGTAGTCGATGTCGCGGTAGGTCTGGGTGATGCTGGAGTTGTGCTGCGAATAGGGCTTGACCACCAGGTAGTCGAGGCCCAGTTCATCGCGGCACAGCTTGGCCAGGCCGGCGACCTCGTGGGCATTCTCGGGCAGCAGCAGGATTTGGGCGCCGATGGTGCATTTGAGCTGGCGGCTGTTGCGGGCGTCGACCAGGCGCTGCAGGTTGCGGCAGACCTTGTCGAAATCGCCGGCCTTGGTCTGGTGGATCCTGGCGTAGGTTTCCGCGGTGCCGGCATTGAGCGACACCTTGATCCACGAAACGTGCGGCAGGGCCTGTTCGACAAAGGCATCGGAAATCACCGTCGCGTTGGTCGTGAAGGAAGTATCGATGCCGGCCTCGGCGGCAGCCAGCACCATCTGGTCGATTTCCTTGTGCAGCATCGGTTCGCCTTCGCCGGCGAACATCACGCTCTTGACCCCCTTGCGTCCCATGTCGGCCAGCATTTTCCTGGCAACCGCGAGATCGAGGCGGGTCGGGTTGTAACCGATGTAATCGACGGCGCAGAAAGTGCACCGGTGATTGCAGGCGCCGATCGGCGCGATTTCGACGTAGATCGGATAGACCTGCTTGAATTTCTCCCAGTCGTCGCCGGCATCCAGAAATTCGGCCACCCGCTTGGGGTGGTAGACCAGTTTGTGGCTGTCGATGGCAAAACGGTCAGCCACGGGCGGCTCCTTGGCTCAGCAATTGTTGGACTGCGGTCTGCACGGCATCCACCGAGATATATTCCATGCACGGCCGCTCATGGGGACAGCGCGATTCCAGGCAGGGGATGCAGTCCCAGTCCAGGGGCGGGGTAATCCGGATCAGGTCGGGGCCGTCGACTTCCCGGGCGACGGTGGGGCCGAACAGGGCAACCACCGGTTTGCCCAGGGCGAGCGCCAGATGCAGGCCGAGGGAGTCGTTGGTGACGAGCAGCCGGCAGCTGTTGATCCAGTCGATATAGTCCTCGATGTCGTTGGTT